>JAICRN010000142.1 GCA_025937335.1 Microcoleus sp. TY_ISSM_2_bin.22 | reverse complement strand
TAATATAAATATAATCGCAGCGCGGCGCGCAATTCGCCAGTAAATATTTGAAGCAGGAAGAAGGAAGAAAGAAGCAGGTTTTTTATCACCGTTTTTTGATTCCTCTATTTGTAACGGTTGGGATGTTTCGGCATTGAATTTTTTATAATTTTCAGTGTATTTAGACAGCGAGAAAGACATCGCGCAGCCAACGATGAACAAGAAAAATGGAAATACTAAATCTGTTGGGGTGCAGCCGTGCCATTCTGCGTGTTCTAGCGCTGGATACACCTGTTTCCAACTGCCGGGGTTGTTGACGAGAATCATGGAGGCGATCGCAATTCCGCGAAAAACATCAAGGGATTTTAAGCGCATGGGGGAAAAGAGAGAAGAAAGAGGGAAGAAGCAAGAAAGAACAACTACTAATTACCAATTATCAATTACCCATTACACAGCAGCTAAATTTCAATACCTTCCAGAGTCATAATGAGTGCATTCTTCATCAACATATCGCAGCGTTCTGCATAAAAAGCTGCTGCCTTATCATACTTATTGACTTGCAAGACGCGCAAAAACATTTGCCTTGCTTGGGCGAATTGCTGCTGGTAGTGAAAAAAAATTCCCTGTTCAAAATAAGTTTGGGTTTGTGCTTTTAGTTCGATCATGGTATCCGAGTCGCCATCGTAAATTTCAAATACAGCAACAGGTGTTTGTTTTCCTTTTACTTGAACGCGATCGAGAAATCGGCACTTGTAATGTTGAGGATCGTCGATCCGGCACAAAGTTTGAACGCTAGCTACAATACCTACTCCGTAAAGCTTTGTCAATCCTTCCACCCGGGCCGCTAAATTCACAGCATCGGAAATTACCGTACTTTCCATCCGTTCCGCTTCGCCAATAGTACCCAACATTAAAGTTCCAGTATGCAAGCCAATCCCTATCGAAATAGGTTGATATCCGCTGTTTTGCCTGTGTCTGTTATAAATTTTTACTTGCTGCTGCATCTCAATTGCTGCTTGCACAGCATCTTCAGGCTTGTTAGGAAACAAAGCCATAATTCCGTCACCAATGTATTTATCTATAAAACCATTGTACTGGCGGATAACCGGGCCAACTCGGCTTAAATAAGAGTTAAGAAATTCAAAATTTTCTCGGGGAGACATACTTTCTGACAGACTTGTAAATGAGCGAATGTCGGCAAACATAATCGTCATTTCTGCCTGTACAGAGTCTCCCAATCTGGCATCAACAATGCTTTCAATTTTTAGAAATTTTAAAAATTCGCGCGGGACAAAACGGGCGGAAGCTGTTGCAATTTTTTCTAGTTCGCTTTTGCTAGCTTCGATTTGAGTTAGGGCACGAAATGCTCTCAGTGCAGTTACTACCGTGGTAAATAACTTTTTGTTTGTCAGTTCGGTTTTAGTTTTGTAATCGTTAATATCGTAGCTGACAATTACTACATCTTCTGGCACTTGTCCCGGTTGTCCGGTGCGCAAAATAATCCGCACTACTTTATTATCTAAAATATCGCGGATGTATTTGACTACTTCCAATCCTGCCTCTTCTGTTTCCATAACTACATCGAGTAAAATCAATGCTATATCTGGATGAGCCTGGATCATTTCTTTGGCTTCTTTACCTGAGTAAGCGCTGATAAATGTGATGAGTTGGTTTTCAAATGTAAATTCATTTAAGGCAAGTTTGGTAATATTGTGAATTTCTATTTCATCGTCTACAATTAATATTTTCCAACTGGCTTGTATTGGCTTTTCTTCCGCTTCGTCTTCTTCTGCAAATATTAATTCGTCGTCGCCCGCAGCTATTAATTCATCATCGCCTGCAGCGAACAGGTTTTTACTAGCTTCTGACATTTATAGTCCTCCTAAATAGAATTATATTAAAACTGCCCGTATAATAACTAATTGCTAATTTTAGTTAGCGGGGAATTCAATCATAAATCTTGTGCCTTTATCTACTTGACTTTCGCAGTGAATTGTGCCTTTTAGTTTTTGAGTGACGAGGTTGTAAATAATGTGCAGTCCCAATCCTGTGCCGCCGTGACCTCTTTTGGTTGTAAAAAATGGTTCAAAAATTTTACTGAGATTTTCTGGGGTAATTCCTTTGCCGTTATCAGCATATTCAAATATTAGCCGATCGCCCTCTAGTTTGAAATCAAAAACCAGAATTCCTTCGTCTTCTCTCTCGTAAGCGTGAATTAGCGAATTCAACACTAGATTTGTCACAATTTGACACAACGCCCCCGGGTAACTGTCCACTACAATATTTTCATCGCACTTAATTTTTATTTTGTGCTTAGTTCTTTTTAGTTTTGCGGTTAAGGATGTCAAAATTTCCTCGAGATAGTTTTTAACATTAAACTTGCGTTTTAACTCGCTTGACTGATCTACTGCCACTTCTTTAAAACTGTGAATCAAGTCGGCGGCCCGCGTGAGGTTGGATAAGATCATATTACTGCTTTGCATGGCGGTATCCAGAAACTTTTCTAACTCGGAGCGTTTAATGTGACCGTTGCTATAAAGCTCAAAAAATTTTGTGACTTTTTCAGCTAGCAAGGAGGCCGCGGTGATGCCGATGCCGATGGGAGTATTGATTTCATGTGCAACACCTGCAACCAACCCTCCCAAGGCTGCCATTTTTTCCGATTCTACAAGTTTATTTTGGGCTAATTTTAGGTCTTCTAAAGTTTGGGACAGTTCGGAGGTACGCTGCTGTACTAACTCTTCGAGATTGTGATTAAATTGCTGCAAGTTGGCGTAAAGCTGGGCGTTGATGATGGAGATAGAAATTTGAGAAGACAGCAGTTTTAACATTTCTAATCTGTCTGGCGTAAAAGCGCCTGTAGTCAGATTGTTTTCTAAATATAGAATGCCGGTGAGTTGGCCTTGGTTGATTAAAGGAGTGCAAAGAATTGATTTAGGTTGAACGGCCATTATATAGGGTGTGCGAGTAAATTGTCCTTCACAGGTGGCATCGTTTAAAACTATACTTTCCTGGGTACGGGTGACGTAGTTGACGACGGCAACTGCCAGTAAATTTAGTTCTCCATCCTCTTCTACAAAATCTATAGGAATTGATTGCATGACACTGAAGCGCTCGACATCTACAGAGCCTGATGCTTCAATCACCCATTGACCGTCTTTTTCTAGTATTAAAAATCCTCTTTGACCTCCGGCATTTTCAATAACAATTTTCATCATTTTTGCCAGCAGTTTGTCTAGAACTATTTCCCCGGCTAAGGTTTGCGATGCTTTAACTGCTGTGGTCAAGTCTAGCACGCCGGCACTGTCGCTCGTAGTAGAAGCGCTGCTGGTAGATTTGTGAGTTTCGATATTAGTTGAAATCGAGGCTGAAGTTAGCAACTGGGAGTATTTTGATTCTAAATGCGTTACTTTGGCTGTTGCTCCCCAGCGCTGATAGCAATAACGCGCTTCTGTTAAGTAAGTTTTAGCAATTTTTTCTCGTCCTATGGATAAATAAAATGCTCCTGCCAATTCTCCAGCTAGTGCTTGTACGTGGATGTATCCGTTTTGTTGTGATCCTTCAATTGCACGATCGTAATATTCCATTGCTCTCACAATATTGCCCAAAACTCGTGCTTTTTCGGCAGTAATTAAGTCGCATTTGTGCTGAAGGTTCATTGGGGCAGAAAGCGCTTTTTTTTGCAGCTTTTTCCTGTTACTGGTTGCGTAAAAAAGATGTTCTTCTTGTTCATCCTTTGTTGCAGATGGATATGCTGCTAGTCTGGCTAGAGAATCGTAAAACTGGTATTCAGAAACATTAATAAAGCCTGAAAATCCGTCTAAATAAACTTCGGCTTTGGCTGCATTTTCTAGCGCTAGGTCGATATCTGCAAATAAATACGCTCGTATTAATTGCTGCAAATAAAAGTGCTGGAGTCCCACTCTATCGTTAGCTTTCAACAGCAGCGACAACAATGTTTCTTCGCTGTAAACTTCACCTAATACAAGGTCGGGACTTGCCAATCTTCCCATCAATTGCAAATCAGTTTGCCGATATATTTGATTCCAAGTCAATACAGTTTCTTGCTTGAGTTGAAACAGCAAATGATTGTAACTTACCATTTTTCGTTCCAGTTGTGGCAATTCTTGACCGATGAAATACAAAGACTGACAAATATTTACTGCCGAATATCCTACACATTCTAAATCTCCATTTTCTAGCGCCCTTTGATAGGCTTCGTCTAACAATGGTAAAGAGTCTTTAACGTGATGCTTGCCGTTCATCAAAATGAATGCTACTAAATTAAGTGTTTTGCTTTTGAATTCCAAAACATTTAATCTATCGATCAAATTTAAAGCTAATTGACCGAAGCGTTCGCCGGATTCAATATCTCTAACTATTGCTTTTAAAATTGCTCCATAATTAGCGTATCCGAATGCAGAAAAAGCAGAATTTCCGTAGTTTATAGATAAATTAACTTGCTCGCACACAATCAGCGGCAGCAGCATAGGTTCAACTATAAACGTAGCTGAGAACATACTGGAAAGCACGCGCATAATTGCTAATTTGTGCGGATTTGTCATGGCTGGCAAATTAATTAAATCTTCTATTTTTATTCTGGTTAAATAAGCTGCGGTTTTAGCAAGTGCTTGCTGAATGTGGAGGGGAATCGGCGATTGTGGAAAGTTTATTCCTAACATTTTTAGTGCTTCCCGACCAATTTTTACCGATTCTTGGAGTTTGGTTTGCATCGCACAAGCTATGATTCTGATTTCAAAAATTTTGATTGTGTCTAGTTCATTTTTGGCGTGTTGCAGGACAACTTGGGCTAATTTTTCCATTGATTCAAAGTCGGTATTGAGGTAAGCTGCTTCTGCCGCTGACTCGTAGAGTGCAAGAGTCAAGTCGTAGTCAGTTTGCCAACTTTCCGGGGGCAGCAGTTCAATACCCACAGTTAAATATTTGAGGGCGAGTTCGTAAGCTGCACTTGCTTTTGCTTTGCGGCCTGCAATTAAATTTAATTGACATAATTGAAACTTTTCTAATTCGCTGCTAATGATTGTTTTCGCGAAATTTAGTTGGTTAACAATATCAAAAATATGATATTCTAATTGCTCTGGAGGCGCTTTTTTTAGCAAAAATCTGCCGATTTTGAGATGCGTTTCTTGTTTCCGATCATCTGGTATTAAAGCATAAGCTGCTTGCTGGACTCGTTCGTGCAAAAATTTGTAAGTCGCCCTAGCAGCATCAGCAACTGGTAGGGACAATTCATCTGTAAAATCTCTAGATATTGTGTCTGTTACTTCTGTGCTTGCTGCTAGTGCGAGCGGAATTTTGTAGGCGTTATTCACGGGCAAAAGCAGACCGGAATGAAGTGCCTCCCCGAGGTCTGTTGCTGCGGACGCCAGAGGTTTTTCGGCGATTGTCGAGAGAATTTCTAAAGCAAATCTGTTGCCGATACAAGCGGCTAATTTGAGTAGTTCCTGCGTATTCTCTGAAAGTTTCTGAATGTTGTCTATCATTAATTCTACAACATTGTCAGTTATTCCCATTTCTTGTATTTGTTGGATATCCCACTGCCACTCGCCTGTGATTTGCCATTTTTTCACAATTCCCTCTGGGATTTGTTGGGCTAAATCAGAAAGGTTATTTGCAGCTTTCTCGTCTAAATTAGCGGCTGGTATCAATTTAAACTGTAATAATTTTTTTGAGTAAAGAGATTTTAGTAATTGAGTTAAAAAGAATGGATTTCCTCCGGTCTTATGAAAAAGCAATTCTGCTAAAGTTAGGGTCTTTTCTGGTGAGCAGTTGAGAGTATCAGCAATGAATTGGTTGACGCTGCTAATATCTAAGGGCAGAAGGGCGATCGCGCTCACAGTGCCACCTGCTTTTCTAATTGCTTCGGCGGTCAGCATTACGGGATGATTAGCATCTACTTCTTGTTCTCTATAAGCTCCAATTATTAATAAATATTGAGTTTTTAGGTCAGTTGCTAGCAGTTGTATTAACTTGAGAGATGCTGAATCGATCCACTGGAAGTCGTCGAGGAAAATTACCAGGGGGTGTTCTTTTTGAGTAAAAACGCGGATGAAGTTTTGAAATACTAAATTAAAGCGATTTTGAGATTCATTTGTTGCTAAATCTGGCACGGGGGGCTGTGGGCCGACAATCAGTTCAACTTCGGGAATAACTTCAATAATTAATTGACAGTTGCCGCCGAGAGCATTTAAAATTTTTTGTTTCCAAACATTGACTTGGGCGGCATTTTCGGTGCAGATTTGCCGCAACAAATCTCGAAAAGCTTCTAGGAAAAAAGCGTAGGGAATATCACGCTTAAATTGCTCAAATTTGCTGTCAATAAAATACCCGTTTTCCCGCCGAATCGGCTTGTAAATTTCATATACTAACCACGATTTGCCCAGACCTGCTGAACCGGAAATCAGCACGATTTCTGTATTGCCCCGCCTCATCCGATCGAAGGTACTGAGAACCATATTAACTTCTGCTTCTCGCCCGTAAAATTTTGGGGAAATTTGCAGGTGACTTGACCGATCTTGCTCGCCGAGGGTTATGTGGCAAATTTCGCCTGTTGTTTGCAGTTGAGCCAGACAACTTTTTAAATCGTACAAAAGTCCGAAAGCACTTTGATACCTGTCTTCGGCGGTTTTTGCTAAGAGTTTCATGACCAGATCGGAAACGACTTGAGGAATCTCCTCGGTTTCTGCTTGATTGATTCTGCCTTCTATGGTTCTGCTTTCTACTTTTTGTTTTCTGCTGTCACAAGGAGAAAGTGGCGTTTTGGCAATATGGCAGTGGACTAATTCCATCGGATCGATCGCCTTAAAAGGCAATTCACCGCAGAGCATCTCATAAAAGGTGACGCCTAAAGAATAAAAATCGGTGCGGTAGTCGATCGCCCGATTCATGCGTCCCGTTTGTTCAGGAGACATATAGGCGAGGGTGCCTTCGAGTAAAGGAGGATGGCTGAGGGTGGGGCTTTCGCGTGGTAGCAGGGAGGCGATCGCAAAATCAGCAATCTTGACTTCCCCCGTCTCGATATTGACAATAATATTGCTCGGTTTAATATCTTTGTGAACGATCTGGTTTTCGTGGAGTTGGCCGATAGTTTCTGCTAGTTTTATGCCAATTTGCAGAAATTGGTGTAACTCTAACTGGTTGTTACTGAGAATTTTTTTTAGGGAAATGCCGCCAAAATCTTCTAAAATTAAAACAGGAAAGTGATTGTATTGTTCTAACTTGTAAAGCTTGACTATTCCTGGCAAATTCAAATTTTTAAGAATTTCTGCTTCGTGCAATAGTTGAGCTATTTGCGCTGGGTTAGGGTATGGCGACGTGAGAGTTTTGAGGATAACGGGTTTTTGTTCCTCAAGGTGTATCCCTCTATAAATAACTGTGTGAGAGTTTGTATAAAGTTCTCCGTCAATGCGGTATCCCGAAATGGTAATCATGCTGTTTGGGGTGGTTTGAAAATTGCGGTTATACGAGTTTAGATTTGAGATTGGGAATGATTGATGATATAAAGCTTTGGATATTGCCTACAGTTGCATTTTTTTTGTAACTGGTATTATTCAGTAAGTGGAAATACAGATCGCAGGTCGAGGGGGGTTTTTACGGTAGTACAAGGGCTGCTATTATATAGCAGAGCTAAACCAGTCTCTAAATGCTCCTCCTAGATACTTTTTTTGACGCTTATTTATTTATCTATATTTTAGTATTCAAAAAATCAGAAGTCGCACTTTGCTATCGCGCCAGTGCCAAAATAAACTGGTGCGTGCAACTCAACAGCTAAAATCTAAAAACAATCATGCAGAATATAACTGCCTCAAATCCAGCTAAGCCGACCGATCGCGCTTTTGGCACCGCAGACATTCAATTGCTGGTAGTGGATATAGACGGCACGATCGCAGGTTTGTCAAATACCATCCGAGAACCCGTCAAGCAGGCAATTTTGGCTGCCGAGTCGCGGGGAGTGAAAGTGGCCGTCGCTACGGGCAGGATGTACCGCTCAGCTTTGCGTTTTCACCGCGACATCGGCTCAACATTGCCGCTGATTTGCTACCAGGGCGCATGGATTCAAGATCACGCTACTCAAAAACGGCTGCGGCACTTGCCGCTGTCGAAACAAACTGCTCTGCAACTGTTAGACCATTTTGAAGAATCGCATTTGCGATCGCTCCTTTCGATCCATTTCTACATTGACGACCAACTTTACGTGCCGGAAATTACCGCAGCTACCCGAATTTATGCCGAACGAGCGGGGATTGAACCAAATGTGATTGAGGATTTGCGGCGAGATATTCCGGGGGAACCGACGAAAGTTTTGGCTTTGTGCCAGAATCCGGGGGTACTCGACGGCTTGCTCAGCAGTATGAGGAAACGCTACACGCCTGCGGAGCTTTATTTGACTCGATCTGTTGCTACTTTTTTTGAAGTTACGCATCCTTTGGCGAACAAGGGAGATGCCGTGCAGTATTTAGCGGAGGAACTTTTGGGTTTGCAGGCGGCGAATGTGATGGCGATCGGCGACAATTTTAACGATCTAGAAATGATTGCCTACGCGGGTGTGGGCGTGGCGATGGGCAATGCTCCTGATGGGGTGAAGGCTGCTGCTGATTGGGTGGCACCGGATGTGGAGGAAGACGGTGTGGCGGCTGCGATCGAACAATTTGTTTTGGGCGATCGTTGATATTTTTACACCAATACCGCAGGGGCGGGTTTGCCGGCATTTGAAAAAAATCTCGATCGACCTGCCCCGACCCAGCGACAATTTATTATTATATAACTCTCTAGTTTTGAGTTTTATGCAATCAAGTTTTGACGATCAAAAAAAATCCACACTTTCGGATTTTTCGAGATCAAGTGCAGTCAATTACTTTTTTTGCAACATCGGAATATCTATTTAACGAACCGCGAAGACGCTAAGAACGCCAAGGAAGAAATCAAGAAAGCGGGGCGGGCTTAAAGATATTCTCGATGTCAATTTATAGATAATTTCAAACTCTTGAAAATGGGTTCCAACAGAAAGAGCACCGACGACTGGCCGTGTTTCGTCTCGGTGCTCTTACTGGTTCGCTCCTCACACGTCCATCAATATAGCTGACTAGGACAAGCGTGTCAATACTTTTTATAAAAATTGTTTTTTGAGTCGGCAGCAGCCAGGGTGGCGGTGCGGTGGAGCGAGGCAGAACCTTTGCAATGTAAGAGTTTTGATGGATAGCCCGCGATTGGATCGAGCAGAAAAATTTTACTTCAATTCCAGCAGCCAGTCCAAAATCAGAGCGTTGACTTCACTGGGCCGCTCGTCGTGGGGACAGTGGCCCGTGTTGGGAATTGACACAAATTTCACTGATTTACCGTTGGCGGCCAATTGTTGATAAATTTGGCTGCCGGCGATTGGCGTCCAGGGGTCGTCTGCGCCCCAAAGTACCAATAACGGACGATCGACTTTGGGCAGCAGTTCTGACGGTTGAGGGCCTGCTGGGGCCGTGAGAATCGAGGCAAACACCTGTTGAGCTCCGGGATCGCAGGAGGGGGCGTGGAGGAGTTCTACGAGTTCGTCGGTGATGGCTTCGGGGTTTCTGTAGACTTGGCGCAGGGTGTTGCGGATGCGGTGTTTTTGGCGGATGTTGTTGAAGACAAACGGGCCGATCAGGGGCGATCGAACTAATTTAGTAAAACTCCCCATCACTACTCGCAGCGGGAAATTCAGTTCGTCCGGCCGATGGTTGAGCCCGCCAGCACAGTTGATTAAGACACCGCCGGCTGATATTTCTGGATGGTTGGCGACTACCATCAAACTCAGCAAAGCGCCGATCGAATTCCCGACAAATACAGCCGGTTCTTGTACCAGCGCCGCCGAGAAATCTGTCAGCAATTCTTCCCACAATTCCAGAGTGTAATCTAGGGCTGGTTTGGCGGAAGCACCGAATCCCAGCAAGTCCAAAGCAAATACACGATAG
>JAICRN010000020.1 GCA_025937335.1 Microcoleus sp. TY_ISSM_2_bin.22 | reverse complement strand
TGATAGAGAAGCTAAGGTTTTAGGTAAAACACTAGAGGATCATGTTGAAATATTAATTAATGCAATCAAAAAATCTGCTTTGACTGACACCTTAAAAACTCAGGTTCTGCTGAAAATTGATACTATCTTCTACAAGGGATTCTCTGTAATCATCATTAATATTCCATCTCAAAAAGCTATTTCATTTGTGAAAAAAAAGCTTTTTTTAGAGAGAATTATTCAACGGTAGAAGCTGAAGGATCAAAACTACTTGCTGTTTTTGAACTTTTCAAAAAAAGTAGTTGACGAAGATTAGAAAAGTACGATCGCCCAAAACATCTTCCCCCATCTTCAATCCGCTTCTAATCCGCCGGAATCATCCCCGATCGCACCCTTAACATCCTCTCAGCAGCGGCGGATGCACCAAAAGAAACCTAAAACCAGGAAGTAGAGGGGGGGTACGTTTGATGTGTTTGTGTGCGTAAATGGCGCGATCGCCCCCTCAAGTGCAATTCCTAACCTCGTATCAATCTCCCTGCGGCAAATTCTCCAGCCAAACCTCTAAATCCTCGATCGACTGAAAATCTAACAATTCCTCTGCTAGAGTTTCAATTTGCTCGATCGACAACTCAGCAATTCTAGTGGTGATAGATTCCGGTAATGTTCCAACTCGCCGATTTAACAGACGTAAAATCAAGGCTCTTCCTTCTTGTTCGCGACCTTGCACAATGCCTTGCACAATGCCTTGTTCAATGCCTTGTTCAATGCCTTGCTCAAGGCCTTCTTCCTTAGCTTCCCGATAAAACCGAGTTTCCTCAAGCGTAATCCCTAACATCGCCTCTGCCTCCCTTCGGTTCAAATTTGTAAACTTGTAAACCAGTATTGTCGTCAGCATCTCTATTATGGCGCGACTCGCTGCCTCAGATTCCTCCCGCTGCGATCGCGCCAGCAACAATCGCGCCGCTTCCGGCGTACTCGCTTCGTCGATCGTCGTCAAAGCCATCAGCGCCACCCCCAGCGGCAACTGTTCAATATCCCCCAACTCATCCAAATATACGCGATGCACCTGATTGCAGTTCAAGAGCGATCTATACGGATGCGTGTCTGATTGTTCAGTCGATCGACTCGGATAAATTACCACCGCTTCCCAATCTGTAAATCGCTGACGGTTGCGATAAAAATACAAAAACGACTCACCAAACAATCGCTCATAAAGCAATTCATCCCGCTGAAACTGCACCTCACAGAAATATACAACTCCCGGCTCAGCATCCGGTGGCAAAAACACCCCATCAATTTCAAACTTCGGTTCCTTCACAGCAACGGAGTCAAATCGATACTGTTCCGCATTCGATGGTGACTCTTCCAATAGCTCAAACAGCAGCGTCGGAGCTTCTTGAAATAACTTGTAAAATATTGAATCTCGACGCATTAACCCAACATCTCCTCTAACCTATGCAAACGCTCGAACCGTCAGTCGATTTTAGATTTTAGATTTTAGATTTTAGATTTTAGATTTTAGATTTGACTCGCCTTGATAAATCTGGGAGGTTGAGCTTTAGTCTAAAATTTGGGGAGTATCCGCAACGATTGTCGGGGGCTTCCGTTTTTTTGCTGGTTGCAAAAACAGCAAATGGGTAATCAGCTCAATCAATTCTAAAGGATTCCAGATAGCCCCAGATCAAAGAACATCCTATATTTTCAGTCCTAGACGCACTCCCGACAAAGAAACGGGGTTTTTTACTGAATCTTCGAGTACGAACCAAGGATTTTCCTAAAAAACCCGGTTTCTGGCCCCCTCTGCGTAAGTCCTAATTTTGTTAATCGGCGATCGAATTTCGCCCATCAGCATTCCGTGTTTCCTTACTTGGAACTCGTCCAACCTCAAGCCCTCAGCCAGAATCAACAAGTGTGACTTGACGGGGTGACACTCGTCTGGTGGGTCAATAGTAGCTTGTTTGATGCGTCCGCGCGATCGCCCGCGGGCACCTCAACAACCGCCAACAAGTCCGAATTCCCACAAAAATTCAAAATCCCAAACCCAAAACTGCCCAACCCCAGTACGATCGATCTAGTTAGCAAAAATAAGTAAAAACATTACCGGAGTAATTTTTATGGATCTGGTCGTACTCCAGAACTGGCTGGACAACATCTCCTTTGCCGTTTTGTTCTCCACAATGCTCGTTTACTGGGTTGGCGCAGCATTTCCCGGCATTCCCTACCTGTGGCCCCTAGGCACCGCAGGAATGGCCGTCGCCAACCTCTCCATCGCCGCTTTACTCGGTTCTCGCTGGATAGAAGCCGGCTACTTCCCTCTCAGCAATCTCTACGAATCCCTATTTTTCCTAGTTTGGGGAATCACCGCCATCCACCTAGTCGCGGAAAATATGAGCCGTTCCCGCTTAGTCGGAGTAGCCACATCCCCCGTAGCAATGGCAATATCCGCCTTTGCCGCCCTGACTCTGCCCGCAACCATGCAATCTGCAGAGCCCCTAGTACCCGCCCTCAAATCAAACTGGCTGATGATGCACGTTAGCGTCATGATGCTCAGTTACTCAACTTTAATGGTAGGAGCACTACTGGCGATCGCCTTTTTAATCGTCACCCGCGGCCAAAAAATCGAACTCACCGGTAGTTCCTTCGGCACCAACAGCAACCGCAACGGCAACTACCGCCTGCAACGCCCTCAAAACCCCGAACCTCAAATTGCAGAAACTAGCGCCGACAGCGCATTAGCTTTCAGCGAACCCTCTTTCAACTCCAACAATAACGGTTTGGGCACCACCGCTGTGCTCGAATTAGCAACCGTTCAAACCGCATCAACCTCCCACACTCAAACCGCAAAACTTCTCTCGCCCCAGCGCTTGAATCTAGCAGAAACTCTTGATAACATTAGCTATCGCATCATTGGTTTAGGATTCCCCTTACTGACAGTTGGCATTATTGCCGGTGCAGTTTGGGCTAACGAAGCTTGGGGATCTTACTGGAGTTGGGACCCGAAAGAAACTTGGGCGCTAATTACTTGGTTGGTATTTGCTGCCTACCTGCACGCCCGCATTACTCGCGGCTGGCAGGGAAGACGCCCAGCAATTTTAGCGGCCACAGGTTTTGTGGTAGTTTGGATTTGCTATCTAGGCGTTAATCTGTTAGGCAAAGGTTTACATTCCTACGGTTGGTTTTTCTAATTCCCGATCGACCAATCAGCCACAGAAGAGTATCAATCAAAGAACATGGATTAATATCATCTCCGGTTGTAGGGTGGGCTATGCTCACCTTACTGAACTAGCGAGAGTGCAAAACTTTACTCCCTATTTTCTC
This sequence comes from Microcoleus sp. TY_ISSM_2_bin.22, assembly GCA_025937335.1. Lineage (GTDB taxonomy): Bacteria > Cyanobacteriota > Cyanobacteriia > Cyanobacteriales > Microcoleaceae > Microcoleus. The sequence continues at coordinate 16,907 of JAICRN010000020.1, read as the reverse complement.
TTCCTGCTTCTCTTTCTTTTTTCTTGCTTAATTAAAATGACAATTGATATGGACAATTCGCAAATATTTCTCAAAGAAGACGATGTGTTGTCAGCTCCTGGCAGCGCTTTGATGTATCAATGTACATTCAAAGTCAGCGAATTTATGACCATTATGCAGTCAAAATTGGTAGAAGACAATTTATTCTCAGAGGGCATGGATTGCGAGGTATTAAGTGCCGGGAAAGCCTGGACTAAAGGCAAACTTAGGATGCGTCTGGAGTTTTGCCCGATCGAATCTGAACTAAAAGAACAAAAAGCCCTTCCAGCGACCCTGGAAGCCTCTGACACCGCCCAAAACTACGGTGAAAATACCTCCGAACAAACGGATACAAATGATGAAACAACTGTCAGCGACTCAACAAGAATAAGTAATAATTTTCCTATTTCTAGGTATCCAGATAGCAACCCTCAAAGTTTAGGAATGTGGAGCTAAGCTGCTACTTAGGGGAGAAGGGAAGGGGAATAGTTGGGAGTTTAAATTTGAGAGTTTGGAGGTGAGGATAATCTGGCTGCATCCTTCATACTAATGACTGCTGACTAATGATTTCCCGTTCTCAATCAAAAACTGCCCTTATGGCTGAATCTTCCAATTGGACGCACCTCCACGCTCAACTACACCGGACGCTGCTGCACCGACAAATATTGCCCTCAAATCAGCGATTGTTAGTAGCAGTATCCGGGGGACAAGATTCTGTGTGTTCGCTCAAATTACTGCTCGATTTGCAGCCAAAATGGCACTGGCATCTAGCGATTGCTCATTGCGATCACCGCTGGCGTTCTGACTCGGAAGCTAACGCAAATCATGTAGAAAATATAGCTAAAAGCTGGGGAATATCATACTATTTACAAACAGCCTCGGACATCTCCAAAACAGAAGCAGCCGCCAGAGAGTGGCGATATCAAGCTTTAACTGAAATTGCGATCGCCCACAACTATCCCTACATTGTTACAGGCCACACAGCCAGCGATCGCGCTGAAACTCTCCTCTACAACCTGATTCGCGGCAGCGGTGCCGACGGACTGTCTGCCCTTACCTGGACGCGGCCCCTCGCCGATTTTCGATTGCCGATTTTAGATTTTAGATTGGGGAATTCCGGCGAAAATCCCAACTCCCAAATATCTGCCAATTTTAGATTGGAAAATCAGGATAAAAATTCCCAATCGAAAATCCAACATCTAAAATCTAAAATCTATTTAGTTCGTCCGTTGCTGGAAATAACCAGATCGCAAACAGGTGAATTTTGTCAAGAGCAAAAACTACCCATTTGGGAAGATGCCACAAATCAAGACTTCAAATATGCTCGCAACCGCATTCGATCGGAATTATTGCCTTATTTAGAAACTCATTTCAACCCAAAAGCCCAACAAGCACTAGCTCAAACAGCCGAACTCCTCCGTGCCGACGTAGAATATCTCGAACTTGCAGCCAGCGACTTGCTACAGCGAGCAATCTCTCCAATCGAAGACAGCCCGCAGGTTAATTTTCAACTGCCCGTCAAGTTAAGTCGCTCTTGTTTGCGGGAAGCACCCCTTGCCTTGCAGCGACGGGCAATGCGGCAGTTACTCCAACAAATATTGCCCTCAGCACCCAGCTTTGACAGCGTAGAAAAACTAACCAGCTTAATCGCAGCCCCCAACCGATCGCAAACCGATCCATTTCCTGGAGGAGCGATCGCCCGAGTGGAAAACCCTTGGATCGTTATAAATATTTAATTTTAGGCTAAGGCAGATTCAACAAACCCGAAATAACTTGCCGCAACTGAGCTATATCCAGATCTTGCTGCTCTCCTGTCTGCTGCACGCGATCGATCTCACCCCCCACCGCTTCCAGCTTTTGGCGCAGCCCCTTCAAATTATCTTGCACCGGCTGCAACATTTCTTGATAAACATTCACCCGGCCCCAGAGTTCGGCCACTGCGCCTTTCTGGTTGAACAAATTCTGCTCTAACTGCTTGAGTTCGTAGCGTTTCGCCTCATTTTCCCCATTTTTGCGGTTGACATTTGCTTCAATTTGAGATATTGCATCCCGCACCTGTTGAATTTCGTTTTCCAGTCTTTGCAATTCTTCGCCCTGCTGCTGGCGCTGAGTATTGAGCTGTGCGACGAGAGGCCCCAAATCAATATCTGCTCGATCTTGTTTTGGAGCATTGGCAGTACCCAAGCGACGCCACAGCACCGCCTGATGCTGCTTCAAAACATCTTCCCGTTCCTGCAACCGGAGGCGCTGTCCCACCAAAGTTTCGTTCAACATCTGATAACTTTCGAGTTCATCTGCCATTTCATTTTCCAAAGCCATGCGATCGTACTCGCTAGCAGCTTGAATTTTCCCTTGCAGATCCTCGATTGTCTCCCGCTGCAGAGTCAACTCCTCCTCTTGATCGTTAACAAACCGGAACACCTTTTCCAAATCCTGTTGCAGGTGTTGCACCAGCCCCTGCAACTCCTCAACCGGCATCTTTTCCAGGGCTGACACATCTACTTTTTGCTCAGTACCTGCTGCACCCGAAGCAGATGCGAGCCTGGAAAGTTGCTGGTACAGATCCTCAACAGCCCGCACCTGCAAAGACACCGACTGAGCCTGCTCCTGCTTAGCGCTGAGGGTACTTTGCTGACCCTTAAGATCCGCCCGAGCTTGCGCCAAAGCATCTTGAGATTGATACCACTCCTGCCAGAGGTTTTGGAGGTTCTGATTTTGTCTATCGACCTCTTCTTGCTGCTGCTGAGCGTTAGCGCGTTTTTGCTCCAACTGCTGCCAGTGAACGTCCAGAATTGCCTGCTGAGCCCCCACAACACCAAAAGACTGATTCAGTTGTTCCCGCACCCCTTGGACCGAAGCAATTGCCCCTCCCAGCTTGTTCATCAACTCCTGAATCCTCCTGGCTTGCTGCTCGTCAAGCACCGCGCCCTGTGGAACCTGAGACTGCTGCTGGCTCATCTGCTGCTGCTCGCTCCGCAACTGTTCCCAAGCCGTCTCAATTTCCGCGCGGCTGCGATCGACCTCTTCTCGCAGTCGGTAAGCTTCATCTCGAGTATTTTCAATTTCCGAGCGCTGAGCCTCCAGCCGCTCCAACTCCTCTTCCATTTGAGCCAATTGCTCTTCGCGGGCTTGCATTTCCATTTCCCGGCGATTGAGTTCTTGACTCGAAAACGTCAGAGAAGCCTTCCACTGTTCAATTTCCTCTTCCTTATCCTTAAACTTGTCTTGCAAGCGCGAGAAATTTTGCAGAATGCTCACCAACTGGCGGGCCGCCTCCTGAATGCGCTGCACTTGCTTGCTAGCGCTCAACTCCACCAGCACCAGCGTGCCGTCGTTAAACTTATTAGCTTCCTCAACAGGGATCGCGTCATCGCCTGGTACGGCGCTCCAATTGTGTTCGCCCCGCTGACAAGCTAGCAGTTTCAGTTCAGCCTTACCGCCACCGAGACCAAAGCCGCTTCTCTGTTTTTGTACTTCCGCTAGATACAGCACACTAATAGTCCTCTCTTTGGTGTCGTTTGCCCGATCGGGGGATAGCATCCTTTCCCAACTTTAGCAGCACTCATGCACAGCACTGCCTCACGGGAGAGCGTTCAAAAAGCACTTTCGCTGCCCGCTTTCTAGACGAAGAAGAGAGCAGTATCAATGCCGCTTAATTAAAGACTAGCAAAACTGCGGGGACTGCCATAGCCTAAAGCCGAAAAAAGTTCGTCAGTTAAAAACTTTTTCTATTGATTGTACCAGGCTTTAGTTGCTCGTCGAGCGCCCGTACGCCTCAAGATACCCCAAGCGCCATCGGCCATCGGCAGGCGGACTAGGGATTTGAACCGCGCTGCCTTAGAATAGGGGAATGACGCGAGCCTGTGACTGAGCCGCGGGCGAGCAAAAAGGTCGATCGGCAGTGAACGTATTCCTGACAATTGCTAACAAATGTTCGTGTTTGAGTGCAAGTAATTTTAGGGTTTAAGACACCACTCAACCTACAAGACCAACAGCGCACGGCCACTGTCAAAACACGCCGACACTGCTTGTCACCCTTGGAATTGAGGGCTGCGACCAACCCTAAAAACCTCGTTGGCAACTCATCCAACCCAACATACTAGCCTCAAGTTCCCCTTCGGGATCGATCGGCCAGCGACTGTTGGTAGCAGCGGTAAAACCAGAGAATCCTCAGTATTTTGAAGTTTCCATACGTTGTTAAAGATGTGTTGTATAAACTGACGGCATACTCAGCCAAAAACTTCAAAACTCTTGTGCTCAAAGACTTGAACTGTCGGGAATGCCAGCGTTGCAAACTCCCTAGCCCATGCAATTGTGCGATGTGGGTGCTACGAGTTGAGGCGACAGTTTGAATACAAGGTGAAACTCTACACTTGGAGAAGGCCGCGAGTTTCGCGGTTTCAGCTTGTGGACTGGTAGCGCGGCCGACTCAAACCAGAGTATCGCCCTTTCGTCAATTCCCAATTGTGAAGCAAATCAAGCGTGAATTATTGACGGAAACTAAAGTAATGTCGCCCCAGCACACAGTCTTTCCGAGCTCAGACGCCAACGGTTTTAAGGAGGACACTTTAGCTGCATGCAGGGAAATTTGAGTGAAATTGACATCCGCAGCATCCTGCAATTGATTGAGTTAGGTCAGCGAACCGGAGAACTGTTCGTAGAGGCCTACAGCTCCACCGGCAGCAGCACGGGTACTCCACCTACCCAGCGCTCCCTTGCAGGACAATCCTGGTATGTCTTCTGCTTCAACGGTCAGATTATTTACGCTACCCAGAGTGCGGGTAGTTTGTTTCGCTTGCGCGACTACCTGCGCCGCTACAAAGCAGACACCGCCCTCGACAAAATCCAAGTTCCCTATATGGCATCTACCAATGCCCCAGAATACGGCTACCTATGGGCCCTGCTAGAAAACCACATCCTCACCCCAGCTCAAGGGCGCAACATCATCCAAAGCATGATCCACGAAACCCTCTTTGACTTGCTCAGTCTTCACCAGGGTTCCTTCACTTTTGAAATGGGCCCAGCTTTGGCTCCTCAACTGACCAGCTTAGAAATTAGCTCGCTGCTGGCCAAGATTGTCAAACAGGTGCAGCAGTGGAAGCAGTTTCACCCTCACATTCAGTCGCCCAACCAATGCCCGGTGATTTCAGACCCCTCCGAGCTGCGAGTAGCGCTGCCTGTCAATACCTTTAATACTCTCAGACGCTGGGCCGACGGCCACACTTCTATCCGCCAAATGGCACGCTACCTCAACCGAGACGTGCTGACTGTCGCTAAGGCGATTTACCCCTTCGTGCAGCAGGGATTGGTGCAAGTATTTTACGAGCCCTCTGTTGCCCCGGCCAACAACAAAAAAGAATGGTCGTCTATAGAAACCAAGGTTCCCAGAGTTGTCTGTATTGACGACGACAATATTATTCGCAAAACAGTCGAGTCAATTTTAAACGAACACGGTTACGAAGCTACTGCGATCGGCAATCCCCTCGAAGCTTTGAGTTTGGTTTTTCAACTCAAACCCGATTTAATTCTGTGCGACATCGCTATGCCGGAACTCGACGGCTACGAAATTTGCGCCATGCTGCGCAATTCTACCGCTTTCCGGCAGACGCCGATCGTCATGCTGACGGGCATCGACGGATTTATCGACCGCGTTAAAGCCCGCATGGCCGGAGCTACAGACTTCTACACCAAACCTTTTGGTGAAAGCGAGTTATTGATGCTGGTAGAAAAATATGTGGGCCCGGGCTATCCTCGGACCAATCTATCGGAAAGATTCTTAGGCCGCTCGCTAGAAGACGAATTAGAAGAAAAATAAATTCCGCATCGGTGACAGGATAGGAAATATTTTGTACCAGCTCTCCCCGGGGCTGTCTCGACCGCCAGAGAGAAAGGTGATGGCTTGGGGCGATCGCACCATAAACTAGAATGTATAAATCCGCGCGCTGCCCATCGAGCGTCGGTAAAACTCTGTTCAATTTCTCGACCCCTGTCGCGCCTAACACGCTCAAAGTGCAAATATAATATACTTGTTCTCCACTTGCAGCCGCTCCGAAAAACCGATGCGCAGAGCCAGTTATTGCTAGGCATTTCTGTACAAAGTCGGAGATTGCAATCAAGCGTCTTAACTGACTCGGTTTATGATTATCGCGACATCAGCCATGTCAACAACCCGTCGTTAATCCGAGTAGCGGTTTAGCATTCATCGTAAAAATTGCCCAGAGTTTTACCAAATTAGCGGCGGTGGGAGTACAAAGTGAAGCTTTACGGTTCCACATTAATTTTTCGCAGTCGATTTGAGCCAATTTGTCAGCAAAGGTCGCGCAAATTATTGATTGCAGTGAATTATTGACGGAGCACATTTATTGCCAAGCACCTCCGGCAGTCGCGCCATTCACCCCTTGGCTGTGTCAAGCTTGGCTGTGTAAAGTTTTGACCGTCGATGTTTCGATCGGGATCGGCTTGGCGGGAAACGTCAACAATTTGCTAGAAATGCAGGTGTCAGAATTATGATTAGCGGCAGCCCAGACTTTATATTACCAGGACTAGGCGTAGATCAGGCTCCGGAATTCCAAGAACTAGAAACTCCCGAAGGCGAACTGCACCTGCGGTTCTACGTTCCTTCGGGGAACGAGTTCGCACTGCCGGCGACAGGGATTAGAGAGGTACTATCGCCGTCACCAGACCGCATGACACCCATCCCCAACGTTTCTTCTTTGCTTTTAGGTACGCTAAACATGAGAGGACGAGTCATCTGGGTGGCAGATTTGGGCCAATTTCTGGGAGACCAAACACCTCTGAACACAGACAGACCCGAAATCCCCATCGTGGCTGTGGAAGACCAAGACACAATTTTGGGGCTGGCAGTCGATCGAATTGTGGGGATGGACTGGCTCGACGTAGAACAACTGCACTCTCAGAACAATGCACCAGACGGCATGATTCCATTTCTGAGGGGAGAATGGATGTTAGGTGCACCAGCTCAGAAAGTGCTCCGACTGCTAGATCAAGTAAAAATTCTGCGCTCTGCGCGGTGGGCAGCGTGAAATCGATTTTAGATTTGCGATTTGCGATTTGCGATTGGGGTCTAACCATCAACAGTCACACGACTTGAGGCGCGCATCTAAACATTCAAGATAAAAATCTAAAATCTAAAATCTAAAATCTAAAATCTAAAGAGGGCGGCAAATGGCAACAAGTACCAACTTTCAGCAGGACTATCAACGGGCAGAAGCGGCATACATGGCTGGCAACTATTCAGAAGCCGCGGCCCTAGTTTATCAATTAGTAGAAGATTTTCCCGAAGACCCCAGCGCTCGCCTGCTGTGCGGACACATCTACTGCTACGGACTGCAACAGTACGAGGTGGCACGGGAACAGTACACGGTTGTGCTAGGCCTGAGTGACGACCCGAGTTTGGTCGAACACGCTCACAGCGGAATTAACTACACCGACCAATTTTTATCTGGAGAACTGCAAAAGGAAAGTTTTGAGGCTTTGTCTGCTGAAACTGAATTGGAATTCTACCCAGACTTATCTCTTGATGAAGGGTTAGAAGAACCGGATTTGGGACTGTTTCAAAAAAATTCCCCATCCCTGTCCTATACGAGTCAATCGCCAGACGACCTGGAAAACTTGGACTTGGCAGACTTGGGCATGAGTGGCTTGGAGTGGGAACCGCAACAGGAAAATCGCGCCGACGCGAACGAAGATTTAGCCTCGCATTCTAACCCCTTTACTAGCGACAGTGGCGGGATGGCAGCTTATGCTGAAACTTCCGAGCCGCTGGACATGGACGAGTTTAGCGACTCGGACTTTGGAGACCCTTTTGCCTCAGATGAGCTAGGGTTTGATGCTGCTGACTTGTCTAGCGACAAAGTGTCTGAGAAACCAGCACCTTACTCAGGAGATTTGTTTTCAGAAGCTCCAACTCAGATGCTCAACGGTCAAAGTTTTGCAGCCCCAGAAAAGGGAAATTCCTTGGACTCGAACGAACTAGACTCCTCCACCGAGCAGTATGACAATTTTGCCGAACCTTTTGGGTCGCTCGATTTGCCAGACGAACTCGACGGGAACTCGGACTACGATTACCAAGCCCCGCCCCAGACTGGCCAAAATCACGGTCAGAACGCACCTCCGGCAGAAGAGGCAGACCCCTTTGCCGAGCCGATGTCGGGTTTCGGGTCTTCTCGCTCTCAAAACAAGCAGCCGAATAACGACTCGGACTACTCGTCAAACTATTCGCTGGCAGAAGACGAAACTCTGCTGATGGGAGGTGCTGTCCCCAACTCTCAAAGTCAAAGGTCGAGCGGGGGACAATTTAATTCGGTCGATCGATCCTCCTCCAACAGCAACGGTTACAGCGATTCGGAACCCCCGGCATTTGGATCTAGAAACAGCTTCGACTTAGATGCTTTTGAAGACGACGCTTTTAGCGATTCTTTCTCTTTCGATGACAATGAACAAGCGACAGCTTTTGGGGCTTCTGGCAAGAACAGCAGCGGCTGGTCGTCAAAAACTGGGAACACTCAAGAACACAGCGACTTTTTAGACGAATTTGACGAGTTTGACGATTTCGGCAATTTGCCGGACTTTGATATCTCAGAAGATGCCACCAGTTCGATCCTGACTAGAGGTAACACCAATTTCGGCAATTCGAGCAGCGGCATGATGGGTACGACCGGCAGCAGCCTGGACTTTGACAACAGCGACGGCTCGGCAATTCGGGATGATGAGATATTTCTCATAAACGGCCCTGTTGATGCCTCGGTGCCGACTTTTGCTCCCACAGAAATAGAAACGCTGGATACTTCGGTAACTGTAGAACAGGGGGGACTGGCTTTCTTGGAAAATGCCCCTTTGTATACAAAACAGTTGTATACGGCAATCGGGGCGGGATTGGTTTCTCTGGTAGCTGTGGCTTTCGTCACGAACATCGCCTCTTATCAGGCTCTGCGGCAAGAGAAACCGGAGGCGATCGTTTACCTGCGCCAAACAGGCTGGGTAATGACCGCAGCAGCAGGCTTTACGAGCTTTTTAACTTCTTGGGGCATCGGCCAGTTGATCGCCAAGCAGGTGCGCAAGTCCTCGGACAATTTGCAGTCTCAGTTCGATGCGGTATCTCAAGGAACTTTGGATGCTCGCGCTACGGTTTACTCGGAAGATGAATTTGGCAAAATGGCTGCTAAATTCAACCACATGGCCAAGGTCATCCAAACCACCATTAGCGATACCAGGCGCAAGTCTGACGAGCAGGAACAGGCAAAAGAAGACTTGCAGCGCCAAGTGATTCGCTTGCTAGACGATGTGGAAGGAGCGGCCCGGGGTGACTTGACTGTGACTGCGGAAGTGACAGCAGACGTTTTGGGTGCTGTTGCTGACTCGTTTAACTTGACAATTCAAAATCTGCGCGAAATCGTCCATCAGGTGAAGCAGGCGGCTCGGGAGGTCAGCAAAGGCGCTACGGATAGTGCCAAGTTTGCGGGCGATTTGTCTTCAGACGCGCTTCGGCAAGCTGAGGAACTGGCGGCAACCCTGAATTCGGTGCAAGTTCTCACCGACGCGATTCAGCGGGTCGCAGAGAGCGCTAGAGAGGCAGAAGAAGTGGCTAGGGGCGCGGCGGCAACGGCTTTGAAAGGCGGCGAGGCTGTGGAGCGGACGGTGGCAGGGATTTTGGAAATTCGCGAGACAGTAGCAGAAACTACGAGAAAAGTCAAGAGGTTGGCAGAAGCTTCTCAAGAAATTTCTAAGATTGTGGCTTTAATTGCAACGATCGCCTCGCGGACGAATTTGTTGGCCCTCAACGCTAGTATTGAAGCCGCAAGGGCTGGGGAAGCGGGCAGAGGATTTGCGATCGTGGCAGACGAGGTGCGACAATTGGCAGACAGATCGGCTAAGTCTTTGAAAGAAATCGAACAGATCGTGATGCAAATTCAAAGCGAAACCGGCGCGGTAATGACGGCGATGGAAGAAGGTACGCAGCAGGTTATTGAGGGGACAAGATTGGCAGAACAAGCGAAGAGATCGCTTGAAGATATCATTCAAGTAACTAATCGAATTGACGTGCTAGTGCGATCGATTACTGCGGACACTGTAGAGCAAAACGAAACAGCTCGCGCGGTAGCTTCTGTGATGCAAGCAGTAGAGCTAACTGCTCAGGAAACGTCCCAAGAAGCGCAGCGAGTTTCTGGTGCTTTGCAAAACTTGGTAGGCGTTGCTCGCGACCTTTTGACATCGGTGGAAAGATTCCGAGTAGAAACAGCAGAAAGACAATAATTAAGTGTCTACTGCTTTTTTATCGGCTGATTTACCAGCACATTAGTGTGGCAATGATGGCATCAAAAAAGCAACCTCGCAGTCTTGAAACACCTGCGGGGCTGCTAATTCAACACCTAAACAAAGTAGGAGTTGCACAGATGGACGATAAAATAGTAGAGGTAATTCCTGGCATTTTTGGTGAAATTCAGGCGACGGGATGTTTTATCTCTACTCTCGCTAAATCTAGTAGTGGCTATGCAAACAAAAGACTTCGCATTAACGGTGAATGGAAAACTTTTAATGTCCACCGTTTAGTGTTAGAAAATATTTTAGGTCTTCCGATTAGACCGGAATACTTTGCTTGCCATACTTGCGATGTTCGGAATTGCATTAATTCCAACCATTTATGGGAAGGTTCTCGACTGAAAAATTCTAAAGACAGGTTTAAGAAAAGACGAATTAAAGATGTAGGAAGTACATCAGCCCCGAAACCTCAAAAACAACTGCGAGGTCGAGAAATAATTCCCGGTATTCAGGTCCAAAGACAGCCGAACGGCCGCAGGATTTGTACCTTGGCTAAAAGAAGTGATGGTTGCGCCATTAAGGGTACTAAAATTAACGGTAAAACACAAAGTTTCTACGCTCGCAGACTTGTACTGGAGCACAAACTGGGAAGGTCTGTTAAACCGGGTTATTTTGCGTGCCACAGTTGCGACGATCGCGGTTGTGTCAATCCTGACCATTTGTGGGAAGGAAATCCCGCCGATAACTCCCGCGATTCTATAGAAAAAAACCGCTTTCCTTTCGTTCCTGGCAATATCTGCCCTAACCGCAAACTAAAACCAGAACAGGTGCGGGAGATTCGCTATCTTTTAGGTGAGGGCATATCGAAAAGAAAAATAGCCAGGACATTTGCCATATCTCACAGTCAGATTATTCTCTTGGCAAGGGGCGAGATCTACAAAGAGCTTCTCTAGAACTACTAACATAGACCCAATACAATAACGCTTAAAATCAGGAATAAAACTATGCTACCGGAGCAACAACAGAGGATAATGGGCTACTTTATTGAGGAGGCAAAAGACCACCTCAATACGATCGAACAAGGCTTGCTGAATCTGCAAACTACGATCGAAGACCCAGAATTAGTCAACGAAGTATTTAGGGCCGCTCACTCTGTCAAAGGAGGAGCCGCAATGCTGGGACTGACCAGCATTCAGCAAACAGCTCACCGACTAGAAGATAGTTTTAAAGTTTTAAAAGAGTGCAGCGTTAAAGTAGACCAACAGCTAGAGTCCCTGTTCCTCCGAATTTTTGACACGTTGCAAGGGCTGTTAGAACAACTGTCGGGACCTTTTGGGCTGACAGAGGAGTTGGGAGAACAGATGGTTCGAGAATTAGAACCAGTATTTGAAGAACTCAACGGACACTTGGGCGGCCTCGTCGGACACGCAGAACACCATGCAGACGAGACCAGCCCTGTGGCAGTACCCGAACCAGTTATGGCAGGGGTGGGAATCGCGGCGTTTGGCTCATCGAGGAGTTTTGCGGACTCGGGGTCAGTTTACGCACCTGATGCCAGAGCAACAGAAGAAAGCGCCCTGCAGCTAGTATTTGACTCGGACGTGCCGGCGAGGATGCGGGAAATGCTGCAAGAGTTCAAACAGCCCGAGGGGTCTGAAAGCAGGCGGCAGCTCAAGAACATTTGTCGGAACTTGCTCAAGGCGGGGGAAGAATTTGAACTGCCTGGCTGGATAGAATTGATCGAAGTTGTAGAAAAGGCGATCGCCAACCCAGAAAATACCTACCGCACCTTAGCCCCAACAGTCATCAAAGACATCAAACAAGCCCAAGAATTGATACTTTCGGGTCGAGAAGAGTCGATCGCACCGAGTGCAAAACTTCTGGCGCTGCTGCCGGCGGTTGCAATCCCAGAAACGGATTTTGAAGATTTGCTGGCATTCGCTCAACCGCTTACGTCGCAGAAAAATGCGGTTTCTGTTGAGGATGCGGCCTGGGATTTGGTCGGATCTGGCGATTCCCGGACGGGGGAACAAATCCTGCCGACTATTTCAGGGCTGAGCCTAGACGAGCTGTTCGACCAACTCGACACCGGCGAGACCAATGATTACAGCAGCGGTCGATCGCCCCAGTTCGACGATTCCTCGGGATTCGGAGAATCGGATCAGGAGACGGGTGCTGCGGGGCGCTCGACCCGCACCGGCCCGGAAGTGGGCGCGGCAGAACTCAACACTTTAGCTGACTTGTTTGACGGCGAGTCCCCGGATCTCGACGGCGCTTGGGAAGAAGAAGAAGACCTCGACTATGCCCAGTCTTCTAGAATGCTGGTGGAGGGAATGCTGGAGTCAGAGGATGACAATTCCGGCGATTTTACTGATTTGTTGTTTGACGAATACGGTGAGGAAAATTCGGAAGCCAACGCGGAGCCTCCGATTGACGACCTCACGAATTTGTTTGGGGAGGATTTGCTGTTTGGAGGCGAGCCAGAGGGTTCTGCCGAAGCCGCAGGTCAGGAAAAAGCGGGTTTGAGCCAGCCGTTAACTGGCAAACAGCTTAAAAATGGTAAAGATAGGAGCGGTTTGGAGCGGCAAGAGGGCACGGTAGCCCCAGCCACGGGACAAGAAGCTGAGGAAGATGCCCTGGGTACGCTTTTGGACGAAGTGGCGGCCCAAACTTCTGCTGTTGCTGGAGACAATGGTGATTTGGATGACTTGTTCGGCGATTTAGGCTTATCTGAAGCAGTGGATGTCCCCGCAGTTGCTTCTGAGCGTTCTCTCAATCCTGGCGCTTTGGAGGCAGAATTTTCCGAGCCAGCAGCAGGCGGCGGCAATGATTCAGGGGGTACCGACGACACGCTCGCTCAAGATGAAATAGATGAAATAAATGATTTCGAGTTTCTCTCTGAGCTAGGCGAGGACTCGGATTTGAGCGAGCACTTCGACATGACTTCTGGTTTCCTGTCTTCAGAAGGCGAAGGTGGGAAGAGCGAGGGCGATCGATATTTAGCTGCTCGCAGCACACAAAACGAGGAAATTGGCAGCTTTTTTAACATGACACCAAATTCTGATTTAGATATCTCTGCAGATGAAAATTGGCTAGAAGATGCTTTCGACATGGAAGACGAGTCAGTGCCATCAGCAAACCTGGACCTGGAGGATACGGATTTAGATGCGCTGTTTGGCGATATCACCTCGGGCTCGATTTCTGGAGATGAGGAGACCGTGCACGGGCAATTCGCTGCTACTTCCCGAGAGGCGGCGGATTTGGCTGAGCTGTTCGGTTCTGTACCGACGGGTAGTGAGTATGATGGGGAAGCTTCCGGGCAAGTCCATGGGGATTGGCTGAATTTAGAGGGGGATTCAGAATTGCCGAGTGCGGGTGTGGAACCGGATGAGACCGAGTTGGCGAGTTGGTTCTCGAATAATGCTGCGCCTGTTTCCGACGAAGGCTTGGCAGATTTGGCAGCGGTTGAACTTGGGGCTTTGTCGGGCCGTCCTGATTCGGAAATTTCCAGTGTCGAGTCTGATGGGGGCGCAACTTTCGATTTGTTGGAGGATATGTTTGGCGAAGGGCTGGTGCTGCCTGCGGATGCGCCAACTGCGGGAGATGAGGGCGAGGCTGTTGATTTGCAGGAGTTGTCGCCGGAAGTTCCCGAGGGCTTGTTCGACGAGGTGGGTGCGGATTTGTTCGATCGACCCGAAACAGATATTGTTGCCAAGTCCGAGGGTGATGATGATTTGTTTGAAGCGCTGGAAACGGATTTTTCTGCTGGGGATTTAGAGGTGCTGTCGGCAGAATCTCTTGATGGCATATTTGATGGTGATGTTGATTTGCTAGAAGCTCTCGAAACCGGGGCGACTCTCAAGAGCGAAGAGTTGGAGGGTTTTGATGATTTGTTGGATTCGATCGATGCCGAGGTTCTGGTGACTTCGGAACTAACGACGGGCTTTTGGGACGCTGACGAAGTGCCGGCCGCTGAAGATTCGTCCGAGTCGGAAGATAGTGGATCGCTGGCGGACTTTTTTAGCGGTGCCGAATCAGGTGGTGAGGATGCCGAAGACAATTTTGACGATTTAGAAGCGCTGTTAATTGCAGGGGGCGCTGGGGCTGTAATAGCAGCCTCTGGGGGAACAAATCAGAGTCCGGTAAATACGGAAGTTTTCTCGGATCTCGAAGAGCTCCTCAGCGAGAGCGCAACTGTGCCGGAAATTCAGGGGTTAGCGCCGACAACTGGCAGCAAAGCTCCGCCCGCTGCTGCCGATCGGAGCGATGACGAATTTGGCGATTTGGAAAAACTGCTGGAAGATTCCAAGGACAGCGGCCGTCAAGGGGAAGGCAATATTGGGTCGTCGGCGCTCAACAGACCGAGGCGGAATACCCGCGCGGGCGGGTTCGGCGACCAGACGATGCGGGTGCCGGTCAAGCAACTGGACAACCTCAGCAATTTGATGGGGGAACTGGTGGTGAACCGCAACAGTTTGGAGCAAGACCAAGAACGGATGCGGCAGTTTTTGGACAATTTGCTGCACCAGGTGACGCTGCTGAGCGACGTGAGCCAGCGGACTCAGGATTTCTACGAGCGGAGTCTTTTGGAGATTGCTTTGCTGGCAAACCGCCAGGGACACCGATCGGCGTGGCGCTCTGAGGATTCGGCCCACACCCGGGAAAGTGCCTGGAGACCGGAGGAAATGGACAGGTTTACTCCTTTCCACAGTTTGGCTCAGGAGATTATTGAGCTGATCGTGCGGGTGCGGGAGTCGGCGGCGGACATCGAGTTTTTGGTGGATGAGGCGGATCAGGTGACTCGCCAACTGCGCCAAGTCACGACTCAACTGCAAGAAGGTTTGACTCGCGCCCGGATGAAGCCGTTTGCGGAGACGACGGACAGGCTGTTCCGGGCGGTGCGGGAAATTGCGATCAAGTGCGGGAAGCAGGCTCAGTTGCAGGTTGAGGGTAAGGATATTTTGATCGACAAGATGATTGTGGATCAACTTTATGACCCGATGACTCATTTGGTGAACAATGCGATTACTCACGGGATCGAACCGCCGGAGGTGCGTCAGGCGGCCGGGAAGTCCCCAGTGGGCAGGATTACGATTCGGGCTTTCCACCAAGGGAATCAAACTGTGATTTCGGTTTCTGACGACGGGGCCGGAATTGACCCGCAAAAGGTGAAGGCGAAGGCGATCAAGCAGGGTTTGCTGACGGCGGCTCAGGCTCAGAGGATGTCTCGATCGGAAGTTTACGATTTGCTGTTTATGCCCGGTTTCAGCACTCAGGAACAAGCTACGGAGTATGCCGGCCGCGGGGTCGGTATGGATGTGGTGCGGACTTGTTTGCACGAGATTCGGGGGACGGTGGGAATTGATTCGACGATCGGCAAGGGGACTGTGTTTACCATCCGTTTACCTCTGGTGTTGAGCATTTCTAAGGCTCTGACTTGCATTAGCGATCGGGCTCGGATTGCTTTCCCGATGGACGGGGTGGAGGATATGATCGACGTGCCTCGGGATCAGGTGACGACGGGGGATGACGGTTTGCCCTGCATTGAGTGGCGGGGTTCGATTTTGCCGTTCCGGCCGCTGCGCGATTTGCTGGCTTACAACCGCCATTTGGGCCGGGGCAGCGTTTACGGGTTTAATACTGACGATGACATGATTTCGGTGATCGTGCTGCGGTCTGCTGGCAATTTCTTGGCGGTGCAGGTGGATCAGGTTTCGACGGAACAGGAAATCGTGATCAAGCAGTTGGAGGGGCCTGTGCCGAAGCCGATCGGGATTGCGGGTGCTACGGTGCTCGGGGACGGCCGGATCGTCGCGATTGCGGATGTTCTGGAACTGATCGATTTGGCTACGGGAAGGCTGCGGAAGGAAGCTGGCGGTACGCTGTGGGATGAGACCGAGAAGGCCACTAAGGAGGCGGAAACTGAGAAGACTGAGCCGACTGTGCTGATTGTGGATGATTCGATTACGGTGCGATCGCTGCTTTCGATTACTTTTGAGAAAGCTGGCTACCGGGTTGAAGAAGCTCGCGACGGTAAGGAAGCTTGGGAAAAGATGAAATCTGGTTTGCCTTGCGATATCGTGTTCTGCGATATTGAGATGCCGAGAATGGACGGTTTGGAACTGCTTTCTCGGATGCAGAAGGATGCGGTTTTGTGCGAGTTGCCGATCGCGATGCTAACTTCTCGCGGTGCTGATAGACACCGCCAAATGGCTTACAGTTTGGGTGCCAAAGGCTATTTTACCAAGCCTTATTTGGAGGAGCAATTGCTTGATGCTGCTTCTCGGATGTTGAAGGGTGAGGTTGTTGGTGCTCCGGCTATGGTGTAAGTGGGTGAGGTTTGAAAATAGCTGAGTCCTGTGAGGGCGATCTGGGCGATCGCCCTCACAGGACTTATTTTGCATCCGGTCAATTACCAACAATCAAACCAATTTTATTGTCGATCGTCCCCAAGCGCGATCGCACGGTACAAGGCTAATTTACTCGAAATAATTTTTGATGAAGCCCTAATAATTAACAATACATAAAAAAAACACTGCCACCCTTTAACAATCTGCCCTAAGGCATTGGTAACAAGTTAGAAAAGAGTAGATTTTGTCAATACCTCTTTG
>JAICRN010000571.1 GCA_025937335.1 Microcoleus sp. TY_ISSM_2_bin.22 | reverse complement strand
TACTCAACTGTTAATTCAGGATTACAAGTTTCTGCACGATCGAGTTCAACAAGCAGGGTATGCCTTGATTGATGAAGCGCAAAAAACAGCAGTTCACTTACAAATTGGTCGGCTACTGTTGCAGAATACAGATCCGAAAGCCCTATCAGAGGAAATATTTGAAATCGTCGATCACCTCAATCTAGGCGTCGAACTTGTGACCGATCGAGCCGAACGAAATGAAATTGCCAAACTAAATTTGATGGCAGGCAAAAAAGCTAAAGCTGCAACAGCGTATGTGGCAGCCGTTGACTATTTGAATAGAGGACTAAACCTACTAAATGCAGATAGTTGGCAGAGTAACTATGACTTAACTTTAGCGCTACACGAAGAAGCTGCAGAAGCAGCATATCTCAAGGGCGACTTTCCAAAAATGGAACAACTCGCAGAAGAAGTACTAAATCGTGCTAAAAATGTGCTGGATAAAGTAAAAGTTTATGATGTAAAAATTCAATCGGCTGGTGCACAAAGTAAAATAAAAGAAGGAATTCAAATTAGCCTTATTGCACTGACACAGTTAGGGATAAGCTTACCAGAAGAGCCGAGCCAGTGGGATGTTCAAAGAGGACTCGAAACAACGGCTTCACTCGTTGCCGATCGAGACATTGAAGATTTAATTAACCTACCTTTAATGATTGAACCGGAGAAGCAGGCAGCCCTACTTATCTTTTCGAGTATAGCTGCTAGTGCTTTAGCATCTGCGCCAGCACTGTTTATACTTATGATGTGCGAACAGGTGAATTTATCTATCAAATATGGTAATTCACGTTGGTCTACATTTGCTTATGTTTGTTACGGATTAATTTTGTGTGGGGTAGTTCAAGACATTGATTCTGGTTATAGTTTTGGTAGATTGAGTTTAAAGTTAGTTGAGTTGCTAGATATCAAGGACATCAAGTGTAAGACATTGCACGTGTTTGGAGGCTTCATAATCCATTGGAAAGAGCATTTAAAGGAAACACTGCCTATTCTGATTGATGCCTATCAAAGCGCGATGGAAATGGGAGAATTTGAATTTGCTGGCTACGCGGCATTTTTAAATAGCTATCATTCATATTTTATCGGTCACGAACTTACTGAGATAGAACAAAAAATATCGAATTATAGTAAAGCCATTAGTCAAATAAGGCGGGAAAGACCCTTTAATTGGAGCGGAATATTTTTGCAGGCAGTTCGTAACTTACTGGGTCAGGAAGAGAACCCCACTTTATTAAGTGGTGATGCTTACAATGAAGAGCTAGCACTCCCCCTTGCCATTGAAATAAATGACAGAATTGAGTTGCACTTCTTATATCTAAATAAGATTATCCTCTGTTATTTATTTGGCGATCATCGTCAAGCTGCACAAAATGCTGTTTTGGCAGAACAGTATTTGGATGCTGTGACAGCATTGATGGCTGTGTCGCTTTTCCATTTCTATGATTCTCTAGCTCATTTGAGCGTATTTACGAATGCTTTAAATTCTGAAAAAGAAGCTTTGCTTAATCGGATTAACACTAACCAAGAAAAGATGCAAAGATGGGCGCATCATGCCCCGATGAATTTTTTGCATAAATTTTATCTAGTCGAAGCCGAAAAAGCGCGGGTTTTGGGTCAAGTCCTTGAAGCTGAAGAATTTTATGAACGAGCTATATCTGGTGCTAAGGAAAATGAATATATCCAGGAAGAAGCGTTAGCTTATGAATTAGCCGCCAAGTTTTATCTAGAGCGTGGCAGGACAAAGATTGCCCAAACTTATATGAAAGAGGCGCACTACGCCTACACACGTTGGGGAGCGAAAGCCAAGATCGAGGATTTGGAAGCAAAATACCCGCAGTTACTTCCCAAATCATCTGCCACTAGAAGCATTACCTCTATCTCCACGACAGCTATCAAGTCCACAAGTGGTAGTCAGTCAGGTGAAGCGTTAGATTTCGCCAGCGTCATGAAAGCCTCCCAAGCTATTTCTGGTGAAATTGTGTTCGATAAGTTACTTGCCAGCTTGATGAAGATTCTCATCGAAAATGCTGGGGCGCAAACAGGCTTTCTGATTTTGGACAAAGCAGGGCAATGGGCGATCGAAGCCTCTGGGGAGGTGGATGCCGATCGCATCAACGTATTGCAGTCAATCCCCATTGACAACCGCTTACCCGCATCAATCGTCAACTATGTTGCCCGTACAAGAGAAACAGTTGTCAAGAACGATGCGGCAAATCAAGGCCAATTTACACTTGACCCATACATCAAAGCGAATAAAACCAAATCTATCTTATGTGCGCCGCTGATTAATCAAGGTCAACTCGGCGGCATTGTCTATCTGGAAAATAATTTAACCACAGGAGCCTTTACCCCCGACAGATTGGAAATTATCCAACTATTATCTGGACAAGCCGCGATCGCGATCGCCAATGCCAAACTCTACGCCGAAGTTAAAGAAAGCGAAGGACGGTTGACTCAATTCCTAGAAGCAATGCCTGTGGGTGTCGCTATCCACTCACCAACCGGACAACTCCACTATGCCAACCAGACAGCACAACAGTTACTCGGCCTCAACATAGCACCAGAATCCAAAACCGAGCACATAGCCAAAGCATATCAAATTTATCGTGCCGGCACCCAGGATTTGTACCCCACTGACCAACTGCCGATCGTGCGTTCCCTAGCCGGTGAAGCTGCCAAAGCTGACGATTTAGAAGTTCACCAACCAGATAAGATACTTCCCTTAGAATTTTCCACCACGCCAATTTTTGATGATACAGGCAAGATTGCATATGCGATCGCCGCTTTCTTCGATATCAGCGATCGCCAACAGGCTCAGAAAATTCTCGAAAACTACAACCGAACTTTAGAACATCAAGTTGCCGATCGGACTCGGGAATTGAAAAACACTCTCGACACTCTCCAAGCCACTCAAAACGAGCTAATTCAATCGGAAAAAATGGCCGCCCTCGGACAACTGGTGGCCGGCGTAGCCCATGAAATTAACACGCCTTTGGGAGCAATTCGCGCTGCGATCGGCAACACGGATAAAGCCTTAGAAGCCTCGTTGTTTCAACTGCCCCAACTGTTGCCCCAACTCACCGAGCAACAGCAAGCCGAATTTTTCAGCGTCCTCAAACAAGCTCTGAGCACTCAATCGGGCCTCAGTACCCGCGAAAAACGCCAAATTAAACGCACGCTGACTCAACAGCTTGAATCTCATCACATTGCCAATGCCAAACAACTGGCTCACCTGCTAACAGAAGGAGGAATACATCAGAGTTTTGACTCTCAACTCTCTTTGCTGCAAACGCCCCAAGCCAATCAAATCGTGCAAATTGCCTACGATATCGCCCGCCTGCAAGCCAACAGCCAAAACATTAACAACGCCGTCGAACGAGCTTCAAAAATAGTCTTCGCCCTCAAGAGCTACGCTCGTTACGACCATACTGGGGAAAAACGATCGATCCAGATTACTGACAACATTGAAACCGTGCTCGAATTGTATCACAATTATCTCAAGAAAGGTGTCGAGGTCACTCGTCACTATCAACCCGTTCCAGAGATTCCTTGCTATCCCGACGAACTCGTGCAAGTGTGGACAAACTTAATTCACAATTCAGTTCAAGCTATGGATGGCAAAGGGACGCTGGAAATCGGCGTGCATCAGAAAGAGCAAAATATTGTAGTAGAACTCACAGACTCGGGTTGTGGGATTTCTCCAGATATCAGCGAGCGAATTTTTCAACCTTTCTTCACTACCAAACCAGCAGGAGAAGGGAGCGGTTTAGGGCTGGATATTGTCAGAAAAATCGTGGAAAAACATCAGGGAACAATTACTTTTGCATCTGTCTGTGGCAAAACTACCTTCACGGTGACGCTGCCTATGGGGTAATATAGATGACAAAATAAATGATTTTTTTAAGCTCGTCTTTGACGGGCATTTCATATCATATCCGGTCGAGCGATCGTAACAAAAGAGGTTTGTAGTGAGGAATGCGCGTCCGCATTTTGCTCAAATCCGTAACAAAGGACTGAAGT
>JAICRN010000081.1 GCA_025937335.1 Microcoleus sp. TY_ISSM_2_bin.22 | reverse complement strand
AGCTCCAAGGATGCTACACTCACCGCACAAGCTAAGGGATTTCCGGTGTAAGAATGACCGTGATAAAAAGCTTTGTCCGATTCATCTCGCCAGAAAGCTTGATAAATATCCTCCGATGCCATTGTGACAGCAATGGGCAAACAGCCGCCAGACAATCCTTTAGACAAACACAGGATATCCGGTGAAGTTGCAGATTTAACAGAGGCAAACAGTTCGCCCGTGCGGCCAAAACCCGTCATTACTTCATCGTAAATCAACAATACATTAAACTGGCGGGCAAGTTGTGCGATCGCCTGCAAAAACTCAGGGCGACAGATTCGCATTCCCCCAGCACCTTGCACCAAAGGTTCGATAAAAATACCCGCATAGCTGCCCTGCTTTAAAAAAAACTCCAATTTCTCCAAACTCGCCGCCTCCTTGCTTTCCACCTCCTCATCGCCGTCAAAAGTCGCCGGAAAAGGAACAACATCCCCAGCAAACATTAAAGGCGCAAAAGATTCCCACCACAGCGAACTTCTGCCAGCAGACATCGCGCCCACAGTATCGCCGTGATAACCTCCCTCAAAACTAATAAAGCTAGTGCGGTTAGTTTCTCCGAGATTGCGCCAATATTGAAATGCCATTTTCAGAGCAACTTCAACAGCAGTAGAACCGTTATCCGAAAAGAAAATCCGCGTTAAAGAAGCAGGCGTATGAGTTAGCAATTTACTCGCAAGTTTCTGGGCAGGTTCGTGAGTAAATCCCGCAAAGATTACGTGTTCTAACTTTTGAGCTTGTGCGTAAAGAGCCTCAGCGAGAACCGGATGGCTGTGCCCGTGAACAGTCACCCACCAACTAGAAATGCAGTCGAGAATTTGTCGCCCGTCTGCCAATTCCAGAACCGATCCTTTGCCGCGAATTACCTTCAGCGGCGGGGCAGCCGTTTTCATTTGCGTGAAGGGCTGCCAAATCGGTGAAGTAGAAGAATTCTGTTCCTGATTCGCCGTCATTTTTACCCATGTAACTAATATCAACTCGCATTTTAATATAGCAATGTTAACTCACTTGGCAACTCTTTATATTCTCTTCTCTTTTCTTCTCTTCCTTCGCGTCCTTAGCGTCTTCGCGGTTCGTTCAAAAAAAATCTAGTTTGGTGTTGAGGGCGGCTGCCTGGCAACGTCTGCCGCCATACCACGTATTCGCGGGTGATGGTTAAAATTATAAGTTAAATTTTTCTGCCTTTCAGCAAATAAGTGGTCATTGCTCCTTTGCCTTTAACGTTAATTTTACCGCGTTTTTCCAACAAATACTTATCGCACAGCAACTCATAAGTTGAGCTGCTAACTTGAATTTTACCCGGAAGTCCCTGAGATTCCATGCGGCTTGCAGTATTCACAGCATCTCCCCACAAATCGTAAGTAAACTTTTTAGTGCCGATCACACCTGCGACAACAGATCCAGTATTAATGCCAATGCGGATATTGAGAGGTTTGCCGCATTCGTCGCGGAATTTGATAATTTCTTGCTGCATTTCCAGGGCCATTTCGGCAATAGATTCGGCGTGATTTGTACAGGGAAGCGGCAAACCGCCTGCTACCATATAATTGTCGCCTATCGTCTTAATTTTTTCTAAGCCGTATTGCTCGCTCAAGCTATCGAAAGCTGAAAATATTTTGTTAAGTAATTCTACTAATTCTTCAGGAGACGTGCGCGAAGATATTTCGGTAAAGCCCACAATATCCGCAAACAAAACCGTAACCTCGGCAAATCCATCTGCAATATTTATCTGGCCTTGTTTTAGGCGATCGGCAATCATGACTGGTAAGATATTGAGTAATAAACGTTCCGACTTTTCTTGTTCGGCGCGCAATATTTCCTCAGCTTGTTTCCGCTGTGCGATTTCTTTGTATACTCGGTGAAACATTTGATTGAATGCGACCATGAGTTCTCCCAACTCGTCATCGCGCTTGACAGAGAGAGAGTAGAAATCAGGTTTTTCTCGATCTTTGCTCAAAGCGTCTCCGGCAGCGATCAAGTCATCGCGCAATCTCAAGAGAGGTGCAATTACTGTCACCCCTAAAAAGAACATAGTCACCGAAGTGACAAAGGCTGATATAATGATGACTAGAACCGCAATCCGCCCGATAAATGCGTAGAGTTCCGGTTGAACGGTGGAAGCATCGTGGCGCACAATTAAGATGTAATCGCCTCCAAAATGTCGCTCCGTCCAAGCAATATCGTACCGCTGGTCATCGAAATTGTGATTGTGAACTATACGAGTTCTTTTTAGTTGCTTTAAACTGATTTCTGGGGGTTCGCCAAGTGTATATATTAGCTCACCGTTAGCATGGTAAATAGATAGTCCTAAGACTACTTGAGAATCTTTAGTAATATTTTTTACTTCTTCTTGCAAAAAAGTGCGATCGGATATATCTTGTTGCAGCAAAAACTCTAGGGAATCAACAGTCGCCCGAGATACCTGTTCTAATTGACTTAAAAGTTCATTTTCTCGCCGAAAATAAGAGGGAACTAAAATAATTCCCTCTATGACAAGAATGCTAGCAAATATCCACAAAGCTATTTGCCTAGACAAGCGAGATTTGAAAAAACCCAAGAAAGATAAAATCCGCAATGACATAAAATTTACTATTTGGCAATGGCCTAATTTAGGACATAGGAAAATAAACCCGGTTTCTCGTAATAAATTTTAGGTTTGTTAACAAATCAACTGCGCCGAAACCGGGTTCCTCACATCCTCTGTGTAATTCCTGTAATTGTCAGCAGCCAACAGCCAGCAGCTATTAACTGTTAGTTCTTCGCTGACGACTAACAACGAATGACTGATGACCCACCCAAAAACGGATACGCTGCCACGTACTTAACTCGTGGATATATAAAAATTTTAGACCAAAGTTCAAGCTCCCAGATTCACCTGTGCAGTAAATCTAAAATCTAAAATCTAAAATCTAAAATTGACTGACTCCGGACTAACTAGCAGACCCCTTAATAATATAATAAACAAATTAAACCGAAACTGGGCTGACTAACCTGCCTTTAAGCAGATAAGTATTCATCTCGCCCTTGCCTTTGATCTTGATAATTCCTCTGTCTTCAAACAGATACTTATTTTGCAAAATATCGTAAGTTGATTGTGTGACTTGAATCGCGCCGGCAACCCCGTGGGATTCCATGCGGGCTGCTGTATTAACGGCATCGCCCCAGAGGTCGTAAATGAATTTTTTAGTACCAATAACCCCCGCAATTGCAGGCCCGGTATTGATGCCGATGCGAATGTTAATTCCTGCATGATGTTTGGCATTAAATTTTGCTAATTCCTCCTGCATATCTAAAGCCATTTCCGCAATGCTTTCGGCGTGGTTGGTGCTGGGGTTTGGCAAACCTCCGACTACCATGTAAGCATCTCCAATTGTTTTGATTTTTTCCAAGCCGTACTTTTCCGTCAAACCGTCGAAGGCTGAAAAAATTTCGTTGAGAAACTCGAGCAATTCTTCGGGAGATATTTGTGCTGAAAGCACGGTAAAGCCTACGATATCCGCAAACAAAATTGTGACTTCTGCGAAGCCGTCAGCAATACTGCTTTGACCGTTTTTTAGCTTGGCAGCAATGGATTCTGGTAAAATATTGAGCAGCAGGCGATCGCACTTTTCCTGTTCTTTTACCAATTCGACATTAGTTTCTTGCAATTGTGCCGTCCGTTCCCTGACACGCTGTTCTAATTGTTTAGCATTTTGGCGCAACCTGCTGATAGATAAACTTAATCCTGAGATACCTAAAACTGAAAGTCCGGCTAACAAGAAAAACAAGTTTTTTAGTCCGCTGCGAGTTTTTTGAGTGATAGTGTCGAGAGGTTGAGTAATTTCTAATATCCCCCGCACATCTCCTACTTTCCAGTCTGTTTTAGGACTGTAGGGGTTAGTATTGTGGCAATTAACGCAGCTAGCCGTCAAAACGTCTGCTTCTGCGTATCGAAATGCTGGCTTACCGCGAAATCCCTCACTACGGAAAAATTTCTGTGTAGGATTTTGCGTCAAATAGCTGAGGGCTTCTCGTTCAAAATTGTCTCTAGCCCCACCTTCTTTTTGCCGCCAAGGAAACGGGTAGTTGCTGTACAAACGAACTGACAAGTCAGAATTTTTTTGGCTGATCTGTTTGCCGAGTTCTACCAAAAAGGTTGCTGGTACGGGAACTGTTACTTTTGTCGGCTTGTAATCGTGGGTAAAGTTAATGGTTTTAGCGCTGTTGAGAGGATTAACAACATCCGAACTGTAAAGGGTGCGGGCTTCTTTAATAGCTTGGGCATAGAGGGTGGCATTTTGGAGGGCTTGCGATTCAATTAGGGTGGAGGAAAGACGAGACATATTCGCCATCGCTACTCCTACACCTACACAAAATAAAATTGTCACCGCAAGGATAATTCGCTTGTAAATTAATTGGCTGATGGCAGCCCGACTGCGAGAAATTAACTGGCGCATGGTATCCTCAAATGTGAGGTTGAATCTTTAAGTGATTTTACGCACTACTAACATAACACTGCTTTTTCAGGTCGCTTTGTCGGCGTCGGGCTAAACCCAGACGGCGTAGTGCAAGGGATTGTTTATTGTTATTTACAGCGAGTGTTGCGGTTCTCCGTAAAAGTACGCATAATTTTATAACGGTTTTCCGTTGAGATATCAGGTAAGGACACGGCACTGCCGTGTCCTTACTTCACGAACTTTTTGCTCTATCTCAGTTAGGATAACAATTGTAGTCTATGGTTGGCGATCGTGAATTCTGACTCTACTGTCTTACCTACGAACAACGAAATTTTTCCGGGAGAAGTTTTCGTCAATACTGCCGATTTTGATACCGGCATTCGGCGACTTTTACCTAAATACGACGAAATGCTGGATGTATTAACAGGCTGTATTGCTAGTGCAAACCACCGAATTTTAGAACTCGGCTGCGGTACGGGGGAACTCACTTTAAAAGTTCTCCAACGCTACCCGTCTGCGAAAATAGTTGCTGTCGATTACTCGCCGCGAATGCTTGATTTTGCCCGCGCCAAAATAGAGTCCGCAGGATACGCAGCCCGGTGGACTGGCATAGAAATGGATTTTGGAGAATGGGCGAACAATTCAAATTTATCGGGCTGGGGCGATAAATTCAATGCTTGCATTTCATCTCTGGCAATTCACCATCTTGAGGACGAGATGAAGTTGAAATTGTTTCAACGCATTTGCGAAAGTTTAAACGGTGGTGGCTGTTTTTGGAATGCCGATCCTCTTTTAGCAGAATCAGCAGCAATGAAAGATATTTATCAAGCGGCGCGAGAAGATTGGGCGCTAAATCAGGGGGAAACCTTAGCACAAATTCGCGCAAATGTGGGGAAGAGTGTTTCTTACGGGTATTCTAATCCCGATCGCCTAGCTACACTTTCGGCACAGTTAGAAATGCTGGCCTCATCTGGATTTGATACTGTTGCAGTTCCTTGGAAATACTACGGTATGGCGGTATTTGGGGGATTTGTTAATTGAAAAAAGCAGTCCTGCTATGTAGGATGAAACCTCAGCACCTTACTGATTAAAGAAAGATTGCAGTTAGTATTTGAGGTTACTAAGTTATGATTGAAAAAATATATAATCCTGTCAGGATTGAAGAAACAAAATGACTGCAAATGCGATTCAAAGTATTGACTGGGATACTTTTTCTTCGGAACTCTCGGGAATCGAAATAATTAGCGATCGCGCGCAAGTTGTCAAGCTATCTCAAGACTATTATCACTTCAGTCCTGTTTTGCAACCTATCTTAAGTGATAAAACAGGAGATTTAGTAGTTCGTCCCGCCAGCGAAGCCGAAGTTTTGCGGATTGCAGCAGCCTGCGTCAAATCCAAAATTCCGCTAACTGTCAGAGGTGCAGGAACGGGCAATTACGGGCAGTGCATTCCCCTCAACGGCGGCGTCATTTTAGATACCACCAAAATGCACAATATCCGCTGGATAAAACCGGGTTTAGCTTGCGTAGAACCGGGGGTGAAAATGTCGGTTTTCGACAAACAAGCCAGAGAAATCGGTTGGGAATTGCGGATGGTTCCCTCAACCTATCGCACCGCAACGATTGGGGGATTTATTGGCGGCGGTAGCGGGGGAATTGGTTCGATAACTTACGGGCAATTGCGCGATCGGGGAAATCTTCATGCCGTTCGAGTAGTTACAATGGAAGACGAGCCCCGCGTCATTGAATTGCGCGGCGATGAAGTGCAAAAAGTCAATCACGCTTACGGCACAAATGGGATTATTACTGAGTTAGAAATTCCCCTCGCCCCTGCTTATCCTTGGGCGGAAATTATCGTCGCTTTTGACGGTTTTATGACCTCGGCAAACTTCGGTCAAGCTTTGGGCGATGCTGACGGAATTATCAAAAAACTAATTTGTGTTTGTGCTTGGCCGATTCCTGCTTATTTTGCTGCTTTCCGCGATGCAATTCCTGAAGGTCAGCACTGCGCTTTGTTAATGGTAGCTGAATCTTGTCTGCAACCGCTGCAAGATTTGGTGCGCGAATATGGCGGCACAATTTGCTATCAAAAAAGCGCGCAAGAAGCAAGCAAAGGCGCTGCAATTGCTGAATTTACTTGGAATCATACAACTCTGCACGCTCGCAGCGCTGACCAGTCTCTGACTTATTTACAGACGCTTTTTCCCCCAGATAAAGGTTTGAAATTGATTGAGGAACTGTACAATTATTATGGGGATGAGGTGATGATGCACTTGGAGTTTTTGCGGATGAATGGCAGGGCGATCGCCGCAGCTTTGCAAATAGTTCGCTACACTACGGAATCACGGCTAAATGAAATTATTCGCTATCACGAAGAGCAAGGCGCACTGATTGCTAATCCTCACACTTATATATTGGAAGATGGAGGGATGAAAAGTATTAATGTGGAACAGTTGCAGTTTAAAGAGTTGGTCGATCCTTACGGTTTGCTGAATCCGGGTAAAATGCGGGCGTGGTTGGAACGGGATTAAGGGCGATGGTTTTTAGATAAGATTCGGATCTTGAAATCGCTGCTAAACAAACGAAGAGATTCGGCGATTGAAATTGCTTCAACACAAACTTTCGTCTGCGGCTTGACCCTCGCTTCGCCGAACGTCCTTCGCGGACTCAGAAATGAGCAAACAGCAGTTGTAAATTTAAGGGACAGGGGCGGTAATTTCTGCAGGTGCGATCGCCCCTTCAGAAGGTACAGCTTGCTTTTCCAGTAGTAGGCGCTGTTTGTTCCGATATTCGGCCGCCGCATCGTTTAAATTTTGGCGCTGTTCGGTATTAAATTCTTCCATGCTGCGGCCGCCTCCCAATCTCGATCTGTGAATTAAATCAAATATTCCCCTGCCGCTGCTGCGGCCGGAAAATGGGTCGGTATTGTCTTGAGTTTGAAAGTCTTGCAGCGGTTGGGCATTATTTACACCGCTGGCTTGAGCGAAGCTTGCTTGAGGGGAGAACAGAGCACAGGAGGCGATCGCGCTTGCAGCAATCCCCCTCATCAGTTTGCCCGATTTAGAAGTTTTGGTGTTCATAATTTATTAGTTGAACCTTCAAAAAAACAATTCTATCTAAACAATATTCTGACTTGCGACTAAATATTGTATTACTTCGCTGGGGCTAAGGACACGGCAGCGTCCACAGGTGTCAACTTAAGGACGATCGTGGGATGACGATTGCTATTTTAAGACAGAGCTCACCCTCGCTCGATCTTACCTCTGCCACGCAAGATCGAGCACGCATCACCCCCCCCGAACCGAGTTAAAATCCGAAAAAGTATGAGATGATGCCGAATCGGCACTGCATTGTATGAGCCAAAAACTTCCAGCGGGTGTCACGTAATCCATACCTGCGTCGAGTCTGGGAAGTACCAGGCCCACCCATAGAAGAAATACAAGCCAAGTTGTTGTGTTGGCTGACTCCTAAAAGCTTGAAGCCGTTACGCTTAACCCTGGATCGCAAAAACTGCGCGATGGATGGCCTCGGGCCCGGCAAGCTACGACTGTTGACTTTACCAGTGACGATCGCAGTAGTCTTGAGCTTGGTATACCGCAGGATTTCACGGTTAAGTGAAGTGATACTGGTATTAGAGTCAGAAGGTTTGCTGTGGGTAGAGCCATTTAAAGTCAGTAAACAAGCCTTATCCAAACGACTTGCCTGTTTACCCGCAGACTTATTTGCACAAGTATTTGAGCCAGTCATAGCAAAAGTCCAGTCCCGAGCCGATAAATTGCCTATTCCTATTGGTTGGGAATCGGTGTACCAAAATTTTAGTGCGATCGGGATTGCCGAGGGTTCAACTCTCGAAGCTGTGAGCATAAAACTCAAAGCCAATGGAGATTCAACAACGGGATTGGGGGGTCGAATCATGATTGTAGAGGGATTTCACCACCCGCTCGTCGCCACTCGGTACACAAAAAATACCACGGTTCATGCTTCTATGCCACTTGGGTATTTTATGTACTTCTCAATGATTTATATTCGTCAGTAGCTGTGGAATTAGCTCAACCCCTTCCACAGATTTCAATAGAGATTGTATTTTGTGGACTGTACGATTTTTCGCGAGCTGTATGGCGGGATAAAAGTACAAATCTAGTTAGCTATGTTGTTGAGACTCCTAAAATGTTGGGCTTGATTCAACAACAACGTAAGCAATACCCTTGAGAAGGCTGGTTACTATCAGGAACTTTGGGGCTTAACTGCTTAAGTTGACACCAATAGGCATTGCCATGTCCGT
Source organism: Microcoleus sp. TY_ISSM_2_bin.22 (assembly GCA_025937335.1). Lineage (GTDB taxonomy): Bacteria > Cyanobacteriota > Cyanobacteriia > Cyanobacteriales > Microcoleaceae > Microcoleus. The sequence goes on along the minus strand of JAICRN010000081.1, from coordinate 4,026 downwards.
ACCGGATATATGTACTTCACTCAACTGAAAGTCGCTATACAGTTAAGAAAAAATCTATCTAAAGAGGGATTCAAACTCAACTTTAAAATCATACCTTAGATATAGTATTTTGTGGACTGTACGATTTTTCGCGAGCTGTGTGCCGGGATCAAAGTACAAATGTAGTTAGCTATGTTGTTGAGACTTCTAAAATGTTGGGCTTGATTAAACAACGTAAGCAATACTCTTGAGAAGGCTGGTTACTATCAGGAACGTTGGGAGTTAACTGCTTAAATTGACACCAATCGGCATTGCCATGTCCGTACCGGATATATGTACTTCACTCAACTGAAAGTCGCTATAAAGTTAAGAACAAATCATACTAAAGAGGTATTCAAACTCAACTTTAAAATCATACTAAAGAGGGATTCAACCTCAACTTTAAAATCATACCTTAGTAGTTGTAGAGTTAAAATAAAAAATAATGAGCATTGAAAATAGAGTCGAAGCAACTGCTAAGAATATTGAAGGCAAAATCCAAGAGGCTGTTAGCGAAGTTACAGGCAACCAGAAAGATAAATTAGAAGGTCAAGCCAAGCAGGAAGAAGCCTCAGCAATTCACCTGAAAGAAGACCTCAAAGATAAAGCAAAAGAGATTGTAGACAAAGCTTAGTAACGGTATTCGCTACAAGTTTCCTGCCTACTCAATCCAGCAAACATATCGTTTGCTGGCTTTTTTTTTATGCTCGCCCCAACTTGTAGGGTGCGTCAGGGGGAATGTCGCGACGCAAAGAAACTCAGGCTCCCTGATGCAGAATGTTCGACTAAAGATCGCTGCAATAAAAAAGCTAGGGATTGATCTCCCTAGCTCGAAACATAGCACAATTAGTTTTTAGAGTTGGTGCGGGCGACGATCGGCTTTTTCCAAACCGACCGTACACGCTCCCACCTAAATTAAATCAGCACAATATCTGATGCAGTCAAACGCGGTCTTTCGTTGAACACTGCCAGTGCAATGCCTTGCCTGATTCCAGCACCGTCAGGGTCGTACAGCAAGCGACCGCTGGCACCTTCGTAAACGAGGAATGGTTGCGATGGATTTCCCCCTATCGGAGTCACATTGTTGTTGTAAGTCCCGTTGTCGAGCACTACTAACACGTTAGAACCGGGTCGATTTGGCAGCGTATTATCTAATGGTGGTAAGAGGAACGAATCGTACTCGAGTATCAACTTGTCTCGGCCGGATTCAAAATCCCCGATTTGGTCTGGGTTACTACCCAGGCTGCCGTTGGGGTTGATCTGGACGCCCTCGCCGAAGTTGTTGTAGTAGAAGCTGTCATTGCCAGTGCCGCCAATCAGCGTGTCTCCACCGGCACCGGGTCCGCCGCCGATAGAGTCGTTGCCGTCACCCCCGAGCAAATAGTCGTTCCCAAAGCCGCCCAATATCGTGTCGTTTCCTCCGCCGGAATCTAAGGTATCGTCCCCGTCAACTCCTGGGATAACAAGACTGGTGGGGCCGCCGAACAGTATGTCATCGCCAGCACCAGTAGTGATAACATCAGTGCCGTTGCTGCCAGTGATGAAGTTGGCGCCCAAGTTATCAGTAATGATGTTTGGCGTTGATTGGGCACCGCTAAAGTTGACACCAGTAGCGTAGGAGATGGTATCGTTACCGCCAAGGGTGCCAATTAATCGATCGCGCGTGGTGCCAAATATGATTCTGTCATCCCCTTCACCGCCGTTCATGAAGTTGGTGACGCCAGCGGTGCTGTTGGCAATTAACAGATCGCTGCCCAAGCCGCCGTCGAGAGTAATCAGCGCAGCATTAGTACCGGCAAAAGAGGCATTGAGCGTATCGTTGCCGTCTCCACCGGAGGCTTGAGTAAAGACGCCCCTCAAGCTGTCATTGCCGTCGCCGCCGATCATTGTATCAGTCGAAAAAGCTGCCACGAGCGTGTCGTTGCCCGTGCCGCCGTCGAGCAAGTTCCGACCGGCGAAGCCTGGAAATGAACTCGATGCGCCTACACTCGAAAGTGCACTCACCGTCGCCGACACGATGAAGTCGTCGCCTGCACCTCCCTGCGCGGTATCCTGCGTGGCAAAAACCCGGAGCGTGTCGTTGCCGTCGCCGCCGTCAAAAAAGTTTCTGCCTTCGCCAAAATTGCCGATCGCGCCGTAGAGAGAATCGTTACCCCCACCGCCGAGCAAGGTGGTTCTCTCAATGCCGATCGTGATGGCCCTCGAATCAAACGGGCTGGCTTGCGTAGTGTTGGTAATGACTAAGATGTCGTCGTCAAGATCGCCGGACAGGTAGCTGCTGTTGGCCACACCTCGTAGTGTGTCCTTGTCTTTACCACCGAAGAGACTGTCTCTCTGATTGATACCTACAATCAAGTCGTCGCCCAAGTCGCCCCGCAAGTAGTTGCTGCCTTCATTGCCAGCGAAGCCAATAGCCAAGCCACCAGGTAAAGAGAGGTTGTTGCCGCCGCCTGCAATGAAGAAGCCGATGGCGTCATTGCCCTTGCCACCGTAGAGGGAGTCTCTTCTCTGCGACCCTCCCAGCATGGTATCTGCGTCCTGATTACCAAACATCAGGTTAGCTTCGACAGTACCTTGGAGGAAGTCCTCGCCCGAGCCGCCGAACAACGTACCCTGGGCTTCAGCGACTATTGTGTCCGAGCCTCCGTCGCCATAAAGCAGCGCCGGAGTGCGCTGGGATCTGATTGAGTCTTCGTCCTCGCCGCCTACCAGGGTATCGTTCGGGCCAACTGAAATCAGAGTATCGTTATCGGCTTCGCCAAATATTAAGCTGCCGCCCAGGGTGGAAGTTCTAATCGAATCAGCCCCGGCTCCGGCGAAGATTGTATCCGGGCCCAGTCCCGGAAGGTTTAAATCAACTTGATTAGGATTGTCATTTAGTGTTGTCATACAGCTTCACTCCTCTACTTCTTGTTGGTCATCGCTTGTGCGACTACAGACACTGCCTAGAACACCGAATGTTTGGATGCCGCTGTAGTTTAACCTGTTTGCCAGCCGCAAGTCTAGCCTACTGGCGTTAACCCTGTCTAGACTTTCTCCATCGCGGACTTTTTGCTTGTAAGCTTTTATTTTCAATGTCTTCACCCTTTAATATTCCTTTTGCACAGTCTCAGGTGCTCACGCTCAAGAAGACGCGGCTCATATTCTTAATGTTCCACTTGGGATTGGCGGTCGGGGATCGCCTCCGGCGGCGGAAATTAAAGATTAAAAAAGGCAGATCGGGGAGATCGGGAAGACAAGGAAAATTGGGAGATTGGTTACTTGGTTACAAGGCTGTGTGGCAATTTCCGGTTTCCCAGGCAGGCCGTCTTTAAATAACTGGTACGATCGAATTCGCCAACTGCTGGGGCAGCTAAAAGTCTACGCCCCGCTTTAGTTCTACGCCCCGATCGCCGTAGTGTTTGTGACAGTATACCTCGGAGTGTACGCTTGCCAAGTCAAAGTAAGCGTGGGGTTTGTGGCAGCGCCCGGTGATAATGATTTCTGTATCGCGGGGCTTGCGCAGGAGCGCTTCGACGATCGGCTCTACCGGAAGCAGTTCTAAGTCTACTGTGGGATTGAGTTCGTCGAGAATAATCGTTTTGTACCAGCCGCTGGCGATCGCACATTTGGCGATTTCCCAGCCGCGTTCTGCTTCGATGCAGTCTAACTCTTGCTGTTGCCCCCGCCAAACTATAGCATCCCGGCCGCACCGCTGGTGGTCTACTAGCGGAGGGTAGCTTTGCCGCAAAGCGGAGATCGCCGCATCTTCTGTATAACCGGTGCCGCCTTTGAGCCACTGCACGATTAACACCCGGTGAGATTGGTCTTGACTGATACCCCTACCTATTGCCTGCAAAGCTTTGCCCAAAGCGCTCGTAGACTTGCCCTTTCCCGCTCCAGTGTATATTTCGATACCCGCAATATGATGCTCGGCCGCTGCGGGGTGATAGTGGGGCTTCATTTCTGAGTGCAAGTCGGCAATATCCAGCAAAGCGGACGGGGCCGCTCGGCCTGTGGCGATTACTT
>JAICRN010000308.1 GCA_025937335.1 Microcoleus sp. TY_ISSM_2_bin.22 | reverse complement strand
CTGAAATTGGTTGGTTTCCTTTCCTCAGCAACAGGCTTTCCGGCCTGTTCCACAAGAATTTAATTTTTTTGTTGAACAGGCCGGAAAGCCTGTTCGTAAAAATGGTACAAGATGTGAATTAGTTAATCTATTGTCAAAATTAGCATGGCAAAGCAGCGATCGAAATCCGATTTACCGACAAAAATTTGCCCGGTGTGCGATCGACCTTTTACTTGGCGCAAAAAATGGGCGGATTGCTGGGATGAGGTTAAATACTGCTCCGAACGCTGTCGCCGCCGCCGTTCGGGCGATCGAGATTAAGAATTGAGGGCAAGTTGCTCGATCGAGGTAAGATTGCAAAGGAAAAATTTTAGGTTATTAGGTTATAAATTATGGCATCGCAACAAATAAAACCAAAGCTAGTTATTCACGGCGGTGCCGGCAGTTCTCTACACAGTAAAGGCGGAATTGAGGCGGTGCGGAAATCGCTTTACGATGTTTTGGAAGAAGTTTATCCGCTGCTGAAAAACGGTGCAAGTGCCGTAGATGCAGTGGTCAGGGGCTGCCAATTGCTGGAAGATGACCCGCGATTCAATGCCGGTACGGGTTCTGTGGTGCAGTCGGACGGTCAAATTCGGATGAGTGCTTCGCTGATGGACGGTTTGATGCAGCGTTTCAGCGGGGCGATTAATGTTTCTCGCGTTCAAAACCCGATCGAACTTGCTAAATTTTTGCAGAATTCGGACGATCGGGTACTTTCTGATTTTGGTTCGGCGGAATTGCTGCGAGAACTTCAATTGCCGATTTACGATCCGATGACGGATTTGCGCTTGCACGAGTGGATGCAGGAACGCCAGGGCAATTTTAGCAAAGCAATGGCTGACGTGGTGGCGGAACCGGCGGGTATGGGTACGATCGGAGTCGTAGCTTTGGATGTCCAGGGACGCTTGGCTGCTGGGACTTCGACTGGCGGCAAGGGTTTTGAGCGCATCGGGCGGGTTAGCGACTCGGCGATGCCGGCGGGAAATTACGCGGCCGGGAGTGCGGCGGTAAGCTGTACGGGGATTGGCGAGCACATTATGGACGAGTGTTTGGCGGCGCGAATTGTGATTCGGGTGACAGATGGTTTGAGTTTGAAAGCTGCTTTTGAGCGTTCTTTTGCTGAAGCTGACGATCGCCAACGGGATTTGGGCGCAATTGGAATTGATGCTACCGGTGCGATCGCTTTCGGCAAAACTAGCGAGGTGATTTTGGGTGCTTTTCACAACGGTATCGAAATGGGCGATACTTTGGAAATGAGCAAGGGAACGTTGATTTTTATTGCTTAAAAGGGATCTTGAAATAGTCAGTCTGCGGTTCAGATACCCGACTTTTTGAACAAGTCGGGTATCTGAACCGCGTTAGTTTTATATCAAATCCGGTGGCATCATAATTGATATTATATAGCGCTTCTCATAAAGATGAGGTATTTACTAATTAATTAACAATTCCTCAATCCACCAATCCACCAATCTAAAATCTAAAATCTAAAATCTAAAATCTAAACTTGTACCTCATCTATCTGAAAAAGGCTATATCTAGTCCGATCGATTAACCGTAATATTCCGGCCGGGCGGGTTTTTGAGATTGTCAATTATTGGCCGATAATTACGCAGGCGCAAATAAGCCTAACAATGTAACAAAATGTGAACCTACACTGGCCTTTACCATTACTTTCCATCGCAGCGCGAAAACTAACGTTTAACTAGCAATAAAATAATTAATATATTTTTAAGATTCATCTACTTTCAATCATAAAAAGCTATCTTCAACCTAGCTGCGGGTACAGTCGCGACATTGGTTGGCCGCCCGACATTTTAGTGCTAAGCTATTCGCCAAATAAACAGGGTCATGGCATAGGATGACTTCAAATAATATATTATAAGTTAACAATTCGGCAGCTCGGGGTCAATAAGTCGATCTGTAGCCTCATTTTTGGAATCAAAGGAGGAACTCAATGAAAATAATCAAGGAAACAGCAACAGAATTAATAATTCAGACTCAAAGCATATTTGATTTTTGGCTCCCCAGTTGTTTATTAATGGCATTTGGACTGTTCTGGCTGACTTTTAATTATCATAAAACAACCCTGATCTGCCAGCGATTGCAGGCAAAACAAGGAAATTGCCAGTTGGTGCGATCGAATTTACTGGGGTCGAACATCCAAGAAATTCAGCTTGCTTCATTGCGGGGAGCTAAAGTTGAAAAATCTGGCTATAAAAGCAGAGTTGTACTTTTGACTTCTGTTGGCGATGTTCCTTTTACTGCTAACTCGACTACCTGGGGGAACAAAGACGCTGTTGCTTCTGACATCAATTTTTTTGTTAAAAATCCCAAAAATAGATTGCTGCGCTTAAGCCAAGACGATCGCTGGTTGGGATGGATAGGAGGCATATTTTTGCTCGCAGCAGTCGGAGCGATCGTGTTGAGAAATCGTGAAACCTACAGCTTCGATGGAACTTTAAACACCTTGACTGTGAAACAGCAGGGTTTGTTAGTGCGTAAAGTCATTACACACTCTCTGTGCGAGATTTATGGCGTAGAAGTCGATCGAACAAAAGATCTGCAAAATGACACTTGGTATCAAATCAGACTGTTAGTTTCTGGAGGATCTCGCATCTCCCTGCCCAATACTATGAACCTCTACCAGCAAGAAAAAATTGCCAAAGCGATTAACAACTATCTGAACGCGCAAAAATAATACAAAATAGCCGAGCCAGAAACCGGATTTCTCACGCTTGCGGACTTACGCAGAAACCGGGTTGTTCGCCAAAATCTCGCGCGATTGCGGCATCGCTCCCGTTATAAAAACCCGGTTTCTTTGGTATCGAGCGCGCAAGTCCCGATGGGTGAGAACTCCTCATCAAAAAAGCGAACAATCGTTCACTTTTTTGGTTCTTTCAACTTCCAACCTGGTTTGACAACTTGCCGGGAACGGGCAACTACTAAACAGTCATTGGGCACATCTTCCGTCACCACAGAACCCGCAGCTATAGTAACATCTTCTCCCAAAGTTATCGGTGCTACCAGCACGCTGTTGGAACCAGTTTTAGTCCGATCGCCTATTTGAGTTTTGTGCTTGTTTTTTCCGTCATAATTTGCCGTAATCGTCCCAGCACCGATGTTGACTTTTTCTCCCAAATTCGCGTCTCCTAAATAAGACAAGTGAGCCACATTAGTTCGATCGCCGATTTGAGTATTTTTCAATTCTACAAAATTGCCGACGCGGCAGTTCGCGCCAATTTCTGCGTGTCCCCGCAAGTGTGCGTAAGGGCCAATGCGCGAGTTTTGGGCCACAATACAGTCAGAAACTACCGAATAAAGCACAGTCACATTTTCTGCAATTTGACTGTTTTCGATCAAACTGCCCGGGCCGATGCGACTCCCAGAGGCGATCGAAGTGTTTCCCCGCAAGTGAGTTTGCGGTTCAATTACCACATCCGGCTGCAACTCTACGGTATCGTCGATCGTAATGCTGTTGGGATCGAGCAGCGTCACTCCCGCCGTCATCCACTTGTCCTTTACCCGCGTTTGCAAAATATCGCAAGCTGTGGCTAAATGCTTGCGATCGTTAATTCCCAATATTTCTTGATAATCTTCCACATCCACCGCCATCACCGGACTGAGGAAATTTACCGTATCAGTTAGGTAATATTCTTTTTGGTCATTGTCTGCCTTCAATTCTGGCAAAATTTTCTCTAAATCCGGCCAGTGAAAGCAGTAAACACCTGCATTAATTCGGTGATTTTGCTTTTGATCGGGTGTGCAGTCGCGGTCTTCGACAATTTGCTGGACTAAGTTTTGACTGTCGGTAAATACTCGCCCGTATCCTTGAGGGTTCGGCAAATTAGCTGTCAATAAAGTAGCAGAGTTTTGGTGCTGTTTGTGAACAGCCATCAATTGTTTGATAGTTTCTGCCCTCAGCAAAGGTACATCTCCATTTAAGACCAGCAAATCTCCTTTCCATCCCTTTAAGTGAGGCAGCAATTGTTGGATAGCGTGACCGGTTCCCAATTGTTCGGTTTGTTCTACAAATTCTAGGGAAGGAGATTGAGGATTTTCCCCCCCCGATCTTTCTTGACCTCGAATCAGGGATTCTTTAACGAGTTCGGCTCGATAACCGACAATGACAATTTGCCGGGAAATTTCAATTTCTTGACAACTTTGGAGGACTCGTTCAACTAGCGATCTACCGCCCAATTCGTGTAGAACTTTGGGCAAGTCAGATTTCATGCGCGTGCCGCGTCCAGCCGCTAAAATTGCTATTGCTACCATTGTGCGATCGAGTTTTTGGCTATAAAAACTTGAATATTGACTAACTGATGATATCATTCGCTGTCCGTCGATGGCACTGCGATCGCACAAATTTTTCATCTCAAATTTCCCATCTCGCATCCGCGCGATCGAGGCTTTTTTCAGCCGGATGTCGGTTTTAGGGACGATGCTTGCGGTTTGACTTAAGACCGTTGCGATATCTGAAGTTGCGTCCCCGGTATCAATTACCAGGTTGAAGCAGCAGTATTTGACGACTTGGCGAGAGGATTTTTGGCTGTACTGTAAACCTGAGTTCGGTTTGCAGAAAGGCCTGAAGTCTTTTCCCAAGGGATGCCAGGGGTAGCGAAAGTGATAATGTACATCTTTGGGCTGGGATTTGCCGCGATACATTATACTATTTGTTGAATTTCAGTTATTGTGTTTTCAACTCCAAAAAACTATTTGTGACTTTTTCATTTTTTCTGCCTTCTACCTTGTATCTTCTGCGTTATCAGGTGTCCAGCTATGACAGAGCTTAATTTTCAGGAACTTGCCAAGCAGGGAAATCTCGCCGCTGCGATCGCATCTTCGCTCAACAGCCAGTTGCAATCTCAAGGCATCACAGCCTCCGCGAATCTCGACGGCGACTGTTTGGATGTAATTCTTGAGGCCGAGCAGGTACCGGTAGAAGATACTTTAGTTGATTTTGTCCGCAGCCAACTGACGAATTTGCACCCGGATTCGATTCGGAAAGTGAAGGTTGAAGGCCGAGAAAGCGGTCAGATAGCTGCTGCTTGGAGTCAAGAGTTTAGTTTGGAGAACAGCACTTTTGAACGGCAGAGCTTTGGGGAAGAATCTGTGGCAAATAATGCTGTTGCGAATATGGACGATCGCACAGAAACCCAGCATAATATTGAAGAGGAGAAATTGCCGGAACTTGCTGCATTTGAGAACCGGCTGCGATCGACTTTTATTGTAGTCGGGCTGGTGACGGGTATGTTGGCGATGGCCGTGGTGGCGTTTGTCGGTAAGATTTGGAACCAGCCGGGAGCCACTGCGGGGAATAATCCCGATGAAACAGCAAATTTAGCAACTGCACCGGATACTTTTCGAGAGGCCGTTAACAGCGCACTCCAAGCAGCAGAATTGGGGCGATCGGCAAAAACCAAAGAAGATTGGACGACAATTGCCGATCGCTGGCAAGAAGCGGTTTCATTAATGAGAAGAGTACCGATGTCTAGCCCCAACCATCAACTAGCTCAAGCAAAAGTGATCGAGTATCAGAAATATCTACTTTACGCTCAAGAAGCAGCAGTAAATCCCCCTCCACCCACTCCAACTCCCGCAACAGCAGAAAAAGCACCTTCGGAGAAAGCAACTCCTAAAACATCCAATTCGCCAAAAGAAACGTCGGAAAAAGCAACTCCTAAAAAATCCACTTCTAAAAAAGAAACTTCGGAGAAAGAAAGTCCGCCACCATCCACTTCTAAAAAAGGAACAGCCGAGAAAGCAACTTCTCAGCCATCTCCTGCCGAAAAAGCCGAATCAGAGAAAAAAGCTCCTTCCCGATAAATGTTAAAATAGAGATTTGAAGAATTATGACTGACAACAACTTAATCGTTTCTCCTGAATGGTTGGCCACCAATACCGACAATCCGCAAGTTGTAATTATTGACTGTCGGTTTTCCCTCGCCGACCCTGAATTGGGACAAAAACAATATCAAGAAAGTCACGTTCCGGGAGCTTTTTATTTAGATTTAAACCGCGACCTGGCGAGTTCAGTTGGCAAACACGGCGGCAGACATCCGCTGCCAAATATTGAAGAATTAGCTGCGAAATTGAGCGCGATCGGCATTAATTCAGCAGAAACTTTAGTCGTCGCTTATGACGATTCGCGGCTGGCTTTTGCGGCTCGTTTGTGGTGGCTGCTGCGATATATGGGACACAGCAAAGTAGCTTTGTTAGACGGCGGTTTCAGCGCCTGGAAAGCGGCGGGCTACCCGGTAACAAATACTTTGCCAGAAGCCCGCGAGGGTAACTTTGTTCCTCGTTTGCAGCAGGATTTGGCGGTAGATATTGAGGCTGTCAAAGAACGAAAAGACTTGCCGGGAAAGGTTTTGGTTGATTCGCGGGAAAGCGAGAGATATGAAGGTTTGCGGGAGCCGATCGATCCGATTGCAGGTCACATTCCGGGCGCGGTTAACTATCCTTGGCAAGGGGTGACGGATGAAACTGGAAAAGTGCGATCGACTTCCGAACAAAAACAGCGTTGGAGGGAATTAGAAAAAGCGGACGAAATTATTGTTTACTGCGGTTCCGGGGTGACAGCTTGCGTCAATTTACTGTCTTTAGAAATCGCCGGAATTCCCGATGCTAAACTTTATGTCGGTAGTTGGAGTGACTGGTGTTCTTATACCCATTCTGAAAATTAGCATCTGTAGGGACACGGCAATGCCGTGTCCGGCGCGGGTTCCGGACACGGCATTGCCGTGTACCTACTTTTAATAATTGGTATAAGATTGATGATTGTAGGAAATCAAAGAATACCCTAAAAATCAAAATAAATATAAGGCAAACCGCCCT
>JAICRN010000262.1 GCA_025937335.1 Microcoleus sp. TY_ISSM_2_bin.22 | reverse complement strand
GGTGATAAAACCCCGATATAAAGTTACGGTGCGTGACTCAAAAGCCTTCAACAAAAGCCAAAATTTATTCACAGTCACGCACCCTACTACATCGCTAAATTTGATGAGGTGTACTTCAGTTTCGCTTTAACTCTTTCGCAATTAAATCAGTAAGTTTATGAAAGTTGGCCTTCTCAAGCTGCGGGATAGCAGCAATAGCTAGATTTTCTCTAATATGTTTTGGTGTTTTCATCCCGACTAGAGCACTCAGAAGGCCAGGGGCGCTGCGGGTATATTGGAGAGCCCGCTGGCAGTCTGTCTGCAGGCGATCGTCCCCAAAGGCAGAAGCAATGTTTTCTGGGATCTTACCAGCAACCTGTGCTTGACAGATCGACTTGCTGGCGATCGCAGCAATGCCTAAGCGATGGGCTGCTTCCACCGTCGAAATTTGTTCTCCTTCAAGCGTCTGAGTTCGAGACAGCAGCGCTTCTGGCATCGCCATATTCAAAGGAAACTGAATGAACCGGAAGCGATCGTCTCTATTGCCAGCCACTTCACGGGCAATCGATTTCGCCCGCGACAGATCGATACGGTCACTTTGAGTCGGAGGTACGCGAAAAGCATTCCAAGTTGCTAAACCGTAATTGGCAATTTTTCCAGCTAAAACGGCGTCTTCCATTACCTCAAAAATTGTTCGCAACTGCTTGTAAAAAATATCAGGCTCGACTTTGGCAAGTTGCTTTTCTGGATTGTGAATATAGTAAACATCGATTGTTTGAATACCGAGATTAGCGAGGCTTTTGTTAAGCTGATCTTGAATGTATTCTGGGTGGATGCAGTAACGCTCTTCAGCCAAATCATCCATACTGACAGTAGAGTTATTTGGCTCGACATAATGCCGATAAAACCAGTCTGCCGGGTTCGGATTTGGGCAAGGCAGAACCCCTCCTTTAGTACAGATAATTAATTCATCTCTTGAAACATCTCCCGATGCCACGAGTTGCCGAATAGCCTTTCCTACACTTAGCTCTCCATGCTGATACCGATAGTTGATTGCTGAGTCGATTAGGTTTGCACCCTGCTGGACGGATTCAACTACCGCTGCCGTGACAAGGGTGTCAGTACACTCATCCGGTTCGCCAAGATAAGTGCCAATTCCAATAGAACTCGCTACAAGTGAATTTGCTTCTCGAAAATAATCGGCTGCACAGTTTTGATGGTGTCTTTGCTTGTAACGCTGTGTTCCTTCTGCGGTAGCTCTACCTGCGATCGCGATCATCGTACTTTACCTATATCAAAATATGCTGGTTTCTTCTCAATTCAATTTCTGGTTTCACCGACTAACGATCGATCTAACTCGATTCCAAAGCATCTAGAAAACCACTCCGAATCAAATACGAGAAATAGGTACTAAACAATTGCCTATCTACAGGCGGACAAGCGATCGAAGTTCCTGCGAGTCCAGTCAGCGTGTTTTGGCAGTCAAAATGTTGCGCTGCTAAGTTAGATATTGGTTTTGGCGATTCAGTTGGATTGGCGCTAGCAGATGCCTGTTGAGTAAAAATTGGCACAAGTGGAGTCAATGCGTTTTCTTGCGATCGCCCAGCAGCATCAAGGAGTTTTGCTCGCCAAATATCGTAGGGAACTGGTTCTAGCGGGTAGCCAAATGAGTGAATCCAGGTGATAATTTCACTCCAATGAGCCGGGTGCGAATTAACTAAGTGAAACACCTTTCCTAGAGATTCTTTTTGCCTCGATAAATGAACGATCGCTTGGCTAGTATAGTCTACAGGGATTAGATTCACCATTGAATTGCGATCGGGAACGCTTTTGAGTTGGATACAGCCTCGAATCGTTCTGAATGTATGATCGTCTGGGTTGCAAACTCCCGTCTTACTGTCTCCTGATATCCGTCCCGGTCTGTAAATAGTGATAGGAAAACCGCGATCGCGAGCAATTGTTACTAGCTTTTCAGCAACCCATTTACTCTGAGTATAGCCACTTGAGTGTTCGTCGGCGCGAGGCAGGCTATCCTGTTCTTTAATGATTTTTACCTCAGAACCATCCACAGATTCGATAACGCCAGTCGTCGATCCAACAACACCAATTGTGGAAATGAAATGTACCGGCTTTAGTTTAATTTGACTGGCCAACCTCAAGACTTCTTGAGTGCCCAAAACGTTAGCTGCCTTGAGTGCAGCATATGGATAAGTAAAGTTAACCAGCGCACCATTGTGATAAATAGTGTCAATCTTACTAGCAAGCGCTCCAAACTCTTCCTCGGAAAGCCCTAAAAGAGGCATTGACAAATCTCCTAAAACCGGAATAATCCTAGCGGTAAAAGATTCATTCCACAGTAAATAAGCTTCAAGACTATTTTGCAGCTTCTTTTTACCTAGTTCAATATTAGGCGATCGCACTAAGCAGTAAATATCAGCAGCAGTTTTTTGCAAGAGTTCATCAAGTAAAAAAGCTCCTAAAAATCCAGTTGCTCCCGTCAAGAAAATAGCATTTTCTGAAACCGGAAAATTACAAGTAGCAGCATTAGGGGTAATTTCTGGATCTAAGACAGCTTCAGCATTTAGATCGAAAGTTTCTACGCCAGTTTTTACAGGAGAATTTTTGGTTCCCAAAGTAGTCTCAATGGTTTCAGCTAAGCCGGCGACAGTGGGCATTTCAAATAAGCTCCGCAAAGGTAAATCCACCTCAAAAGCACTTCGCACTAAGGCAAGAAGCTGAGTTACGAGCAAGGAATGACCGCCCAATTCAAAAAAGTTATCATGAATGCCTACCTGTTCAATATCAAGGACTTTTCTCCAAATTTCAGCCAGTTTTTCCTCTATCGGAGTACGCGCTGCTACATAGACAGCTTCGAGTTCCGGGCGAGATTGATCGGGGGCTGGTAGTGACTGGCGATCGACCTTTCCATTGGGAGTTAGAGGCAGAGATTTCAAGATCGTAAAAGCTGAAGGAAGCATATATTCAGGCAGCTTTTCTTTCAAGAAAATTCGGAGTTCATTGGAGTTGAGTGCTAGTTTGTTGTTGGGAACAACATAGGCGACTAAGCGTTTGTTTCCTGGCTCATTTTCCCAAGCTGAAACCGCAGACTGCCACACTCCCGGATGTTGATTTAGTAATGCTTCAATTTCTCCCAGTTCAATGCGAAAACCTCTAATTTTTACCTGATTGTCGGTGCGTCCTAAAAATTCAAGGTTTCCATCCGGTAAATAGCAGGCTAAATCCCCGGTTTTGTAGAGCATTGTTCCGGTAATAAAAGGGTTGTTAATAAAACGCTCTCTTTGTTCTTCGGGTCGGTTTAAATAGCCCCTAGTTAACCCCGCTCCGCCGATATATAATTCCCCTGGTATATTTATTGGTACGGGTTGCAGTTGTTCATCTAGTACGTATATTTGCGTATTAGGTAGAGGTAGTCCGAGGGGTACAGTTTTGGAAACAGAGGCTAACTTTTTAATTGGATAAGTGAGTACACCTACAGTTGTTTCTGTAGGGCCATAGTGATTGAAAATTTGGCAGTTAGGTGCTTGCTGATGGATAGTTTCAATTAAGTCCCAGGTAGCAGCTTCACCACCAAGGATGAGGTGAGTCTGGGGCAAGATAAACTGAGTTGGGGAAGATGCTAAAAGAGCCGCGAGGTGAGAGGGAACAATCTTGAGACAGTCAATAGGATGGCGGTTAAAGTAGTTTGCTAGTGCCACTGGATCGGATGCCCGCTCCTGAGATATTATATGCAAGCATCCCCCAGTACATAAAGCTGGGAAAATTACAGTGTTTCCCAAGTCAGCAGCGAAGGTAGAAACGGTAGCGAAACTGTTAGCAATACGCAAGTCTAATCTGTCTAAAATACCGTACAAATAATTGAGGAGTTGTCGGTGTTCGACCGCTACACCTTTGGGTTTGCCTGTAGATCCAGAGGTGAACAGTAAATAGACTAAGTTTTCGCATTTTACCTCGCTAGCTGGAGTGGCGTTGCTTTCTCGATCGATTACGTGCCAATCTGCATCTAAGCAGACTACTTGGGCGGGGCAATTTGATAGAGTCTGAACAAGCGAATGCTGTGTTAAAAGTATCGAGGCACGGGCATCTTGCAACCGAGTTGCTAAACTTTCTGCTGGTAATGCTGGATCTAGAGGCAGATAAGATCCACCTGATTTTAGAATACCCAGCAAGGCGACGATCGTATCGAGCGATCGCTCTGCATATATCCCCACTGGCATATCTGGGACAACACCTAATTTTTGTAGGTAATGAGCTAATTGATTGGCGCGTGCATTGAGTTCAGCATAAGTCAATTGTTTGTCTTCAAACACGACAGCAATCTTGTCTGGTGTTTGTTGTACTTGTTCCTCAAAAAGCTGGTGGATGCACTTATCTTGCGGGTAATCAAGCTGAGTATTGTTAAACTCGACAAGCAGTTGATGGCGATCGCGATCGCTCAAAATCTCTAATTCGCTGACTTTAGCTTCTGGGTTACTCACAGCACTTTCTACCAAAGTCTGAAAGTGTCCTGCTAAACGTTTGATATCTGCTATCGAGAATAAGTTGGCATCGTAGTGAAACTCTGCGATCGTAAATTGTTCTCTTTGCAAGCAGGTTAGCTTAACTTTGAATGGCTCAAAGCAGGCATACTGTTTGTCAATTGAAAACAAAATACCGCCAGCCTCATATTTATTTGTGCATTCTTCAAATTCAAAACTAATCGGGAAGTTAACACCGCTGACAGTTGTTTCTTGCTCTTCTTCCCCTACGAAATATTCTTCCCATTTGCGGTTATTGGCGAGAGTTTCGGTAATTTGCCCCAAGATTTTAGTGAATTTAAAGTCTCGCTCAAAAGAACAGCGCACAGGCAGGAATTTTGCAAGCAATCCCAGCATCTCATCCAGTTCATCATATTTTCTGCCATTAGAGATAGTGCTAACGATAATGTCTGACTGTTTTGTGAATCGCCATATTAAAGTCTGCCAACAAGCGAACAAAAATTCAGCAACTGTGGCATGATTTAAAGTTGCGATCGCTTTCATATTTGCCACTACATCTGGCTCAATATTCAAAGCAAAAACATTAGGCTCAAAGATGCTCTGATCGTTTAGCTTTGCCTCAAAAGGAAGAGTCAGCGGTGGAAAATTGCAGACAGATTGCTGACTCCAATAAGCTTTTCCCTGCTCTGTATCCTCTCCCTCTAGCAATTCATTCTGCCATTCGGAAAACTGGACATACTGTATCGGTTCCTCAGATAACTCTTTGCCTTCCAAGCAAGCAGCATAGGCATTACCGATTTGGTAAAATAAATTCTTGAGCGTCCAACTATCTGCACAGAGTGATGGCAGAGTCACTAGCAAAATGTGCTTGTTAGCTGACAAATAAATTAGGGTTAAACGTAACAGCGGCTCCGTCTCCAACTTGAAAACAAAATGCCTTTCTTCCTGAAACAATTCTTTTATTCTGATTGATTGTTCGTTTGGGGATAAATGGGTGAGATTAACCTCATGCCAGGAAAGGTTACTGCGCTCGGTTACTACTTGAAGAGGAATTTTGATTCCCGGTCGTCTGTAAAAAATCGTGCGGAATATTTCATGCAAACTAACAACTTTTTGTAAAGCTGTTTTTAGGATTGCGATATTCAGCGAACCCTCAAGCAGGATAGCAGACTGGGCGCGATAAGCACAACTCTCTTTCTGCCACAGCCAAAGACGTTTTTGTTGGGGTGAAATCCGAAACCCTTCGACAATTGTGTTTTGCATTGTTGCTAGTTTAATTTTATAGAATGGACTAGATTATTGAATAGAAAAAACCAGGTGACAGGTTAGCGATATCCCTAAATTTCCCTAAAAAAAAGGAGTTATAGAGTTTCTAGTTTTTTCCATTTGATATTAGATGTTTTGGCTGCCAATCATTTCTCCCATTGCTACTAAAATTTTGCGATCGCCCGCGTAAGGATTCCGACCGTGTGCTGCTAGCATATTGTCCAGCATCAGCACATCTCCTTGCTGCCAAGGAAAACTGATTTTAGCTTTCTCATAAACGGCTCCAACTTCTTCCATGACAGAATCTTCAATGGGAGAACCGTCTCCGTAATAAACATTCCGCGGCAGATTTTGCTCGCCAAATACTGACAGCATTGATTTGCGGATATCTAAGTCTAGACAGGAGATGTGGTGTAACTGAAGCTGATTAAAAAATACCCACTCTCCGGTTTTAGGATGCTTTGCGATCGCTGCTCGCAATTTGCGAGTTTTTAAGCTATTATCTTCCCGCCACTCAAAGTCAATATCTGCTTGCCGACAATAATCTTCAACCTCTTTTTTATCATTGGTACGAAAGAACTCTTGCCAACTGACATCTAAACCTTCAGTGTAGTTGCGGACATACATTAATTGCTTTTGCTCAAATCTTTCTCGCAACTTCGGATCGAGAAGTTGGTACATTTGCCGACAGTCAACAATTGGTGTTTCTCCGCCTTCTTGAGCGGGTTGTACGCAGAAAAACCAAATTTTTAGCGGCCATCGGTGTAAGTGGGAACTTTCATTATGAAACAAAATTGCGCGATCGGACGGATAAGGAGTAGAACCGTAAACTTTACCGCTAGCAACTTGCCGAGGTAAATCGCCATACTCGCTAAACAACTCTGGGCAAATCGCTAAAGCAAGGTTTTCAAAGTCCGCTACTGACTTAATATGAAAGCCTCGAAACAGAATTGCTCCGTGTTTTAACAAGTTTGTTTCGATAAGTTCCCGCTCGTTTTTTGCCCAGTCAGCTAAGTCCAGTTCAGGGACATCAGGTTGAATGACTAAGGGAAATGTTTGCCCGGGATTGAGGTAATCAGTTTTGATTAATTGTCCTTGGGGCAAACTTGTAGCCTTGGGTTTAGCCTGAAGAAATTTTTTGAACTTACTCTCCTCGCGTTTAACTGTTTCCGCAAGTTGTTTTTCCTTTTCAGCGTTCATAGGTAGTTCCAGCGTATCAATTTTGGCGTCAGGCTGCCCGACAATGCTATTAAGCAGCGCTTCTAAATTGTTTGACAAGTGAGCGATCGCTTGAGACGAAAAAATCTCGGGATTATACTTCCATTTAGCGACAACTCCTTGCTTTGTTTCCTCCATAAATAAAACCAAATCAAACTTTGCCTTTCCGGTGTCAAACTCTAAGGGAGTCAAGGTTAGGTCGGAAAATTCCCAAGCCGGCATCGGGGTATTTTGGAGGACAAATAATACTTGAAATAGCGGCGTTGTGCTCGCACTGCGATCGGGTCGCACAGCTTCTACTAACTTGGCGAAGGGTAAGTCTTGATGAGCATACGCATCTAAAGCAACTTGGCGCACCCGTCGCAACAATTCCCTAAAACTAGGGTTGCCAGACAAGCTGGTACGCAAAACTAAGAGGTTGACAAAAAAGCCGATTAGCGGTTCAGTTTCAGCTCGGTTGCGATTAGCAACATCCGTGCCAACTACAATATCATCTTGATTTGTGTAGCGGTACAATAGCGTCTGAAAAGCAGCTAACAGGGTCATAAATAAAGTGACTTCCTCTTGCCTGCTCAAGGTCTTAAGTTTTTCAGATAAGTGGGGGGGAAGTACGAAGGAATCGCCTGTATTTTTTTCGGGCAAAATCGCCAATTTTGTGGCTATCTTTTTGAGGTTCAAAACAGGAGGAGCGCCAGCTAACTGTTGCTGCCAATAAGACAACTGAGTTTGCAATACTTCTCCCTGCAGCCATCGGTGCTGCCAGTCGGCAAAGT
>JAICRN010000721.1 GCA_025937335.1 Microcoleus sp. TY_ISSM_2_bin.22 | reverse complement strand
CACCCACGAGTCGGAAACTCAAGTTTATTTAGAGGAATTGGCTCATGCTGGCAAAATTCGGTGGTTTCGGGTAGATTGGGCGAGTTTGCCGGGAGCTCGAAATTATGCAGTGCGGCGCGCAGTTGGAGAGATTATTTTATTTATTGATGATGATGTACAATTGCCAGATGGTTTTTTGGCGGCTCACGCTGACAACTATTTAGAAAAACCTGATGTGGGATGTGTGGCGGGCAGGGTTTTTGACAGAATGAAACTGGGTAATTCTGGAGGCGATTTGGCGATCGAATATTTGCCCTCAGAAGCGATGGATGCCGCGATTGCCTGGTATTTTATCGATTTGGTGCATACAGTCAAACCGCAGGAGGTACTCTCGGCTAGGGGCTGCAATATGTCATTTCGCAGGCAGGTATTTGCCGAGTACGGGCTGAGGTTTGATGAGCGGTTTGCAGGGAGTGCGGTGCGGGAGGAGTCGGATTTTTGTTTGAGATTGCGATCGACTGGCATGAAAATTTGGTACGATCCCAATGCGTGTTTAGTTCACTTTGGGGAAGAGAGCGGCGGATGTCACGATGTCAGCACGCGATCGATCGAATACCAAGTCACTTTTTATCACAACCATTTCCTCATGGGATTGAAAAATTTAACAGCCCTTCAATGCCTGCGATTTTTCGCCAAACTATTTGACTGCCACGTTTTGGGAAATCCGCCTTGCTATAAAAGCGGCTCCCCCATTAAAATCATAACTAGATTTGCTTTTTATATCCTGGGTTTTCTCAGTGCGATAAATACAGTAATTCAATCTCTGTGGAATGATGGACAAAGTTACAGCCATCAAGACAACTTTAACGCTCAATAATTCGCTATTCCCCATTCCCCTTCCCAATAAATGAGAATTCTCGTTGCCAGCCACACCTATATTGTGGACATTAATCGGGAAAAATTCAAAATATTAGCCAACCTAGAACCCGATATTGAAGTAACAGTTCTAGTGCCGCAGCGTTGGAAACCCGGAGGCGTACAAAATAAAATTATAGAAACGCAGTTTTATCAAAAGGGCTCATTTAAAGTAGTCCCTGTCTCCAACTTTAGTCAAAACAATCAAGGATTGCTAACTTTTGGTACAGATTTAATTAAAATTTTGCATCAAATTAAACCGCAGATAATTCAAGTTGAACAAGGCTCAAAATCAATCGCTTGCGCTCAGTTAATATTACTAAATAAAGTGCTAAAACTGAAAGCAAAAAATATATTATTTACTTGGTGGAACCTGCCTTATCAATTGAATTGGCCTGTTTCAGTATTAGAAAATTACAATCTTCTGCACACCGATGGAATTATTGCAGGCAACCTTGATGGAGCTAAAATTTTGCGGCAGCGAGGCTATCAAGGTGCGGTGAAAGTAATGCCGCAACTCGGAGTAGATGAAACTTTGTTTCGCCCCACAGGTAAAGACGCTGATTTATCGCGCCGGTTCGGAATTGGATCTACCGATTTTGTGGTTGGGTTTGTAGGGCGATTTGTCGAAGAAAAAGGATTGTTGACTTTAGCTGAGGCCTTGGCAGGGTTGAAAAAAATTCCTTGGAAGTGGCTGTTAGTAGGACAAGGAATTTTGCGGACGAACCTCGCCCAAAAATGTATTGAATGGGGAATCAGCGACAGAATAATTTGGGTAGAAAGCGTTTCCCACGAGGAAATACCCCCCTACATTAACTTAATGAACTGTTTGGTATTGCCTTCGCAAACCAGCTATAAATTCAAAACTTTGACCGCTGTGGGCTGGAAAGAACAATTCGGTCACGTTTTAATCGAAGCGATGGCCTGTCAAATTCCGGTTATCGGTTCCGACTGCGGGGAAATTCCCCACGTCATCGGCGATGCGGGGTTAATATTCCCCGAGGGAAATGCAGGGGTTTTGCGGGAGTGTTTGCAGCAATTGATGGAGGGGCGGGAGTTGGCTGCTGATTTGGGCGATCGGGGTTATCAGAGAGCGATGAGCAATTATACCAATAAAGCTTTAGCTGAGCAGTTGTTAGAATTTTACAAAGAATTGTTGTAAATTCAGGCCTTAGGCATAGGGGCCCATGCGAAACCGGTTTTTTTACCTTGGGTGCGGTCTACAACGTGTCTTTTCGTAAAAAAACCCGGTTTCTCAACAATCGTGCGTCTAGGACTAAATTTTTAGCAGTATAATGCAAGTGTTCAATAAAAGCTGTAGTAAATGTCTATTCCTTCCGACATACGCTCTTTGGTTGACGAACTCTACCAGGTACTGCACGATACCGAAAGCCAAGCCACGCAGGGACTTTTTGCACTTAGAACAGGAATGTCTCGTTTTCCAGAAAATGAAATACTGATGCAATACTTTTCTTGCATTAGTAATTTTCAATTCTGCGTAGCAGGTACTCGCTTACAAGCAGAGAACATTGTGCACAATATATTGCTGGCTGGTGTGCCCGAGGAAGATGTTCAAAAAGCAGGAGATTATTTAGCAACCTTGCTACGTATGGCTCCTGAATCGAGAATTATGATAGACAAAGTAATTGAGAGATTAGAAGCATTGCCATGAAACAATTACCAGATGAAAGTCAACTTCTGGAAATCCTTGAAGTTGTAAAAGCTGCGGAAGCTAAAGCCAGTGAAATGTATGAATTTTCCAAGACAATGGCTCACAATACCCAAGTTACAGCCACAAAGAGAGAGGAAGCTGAACAGCTAGACGGGCAGCCTTTTGCAGATAGATAATTAAATTTGTAATGGGAGATGTTGGTATGT
>JAICRN010000464.1 GCA_025937335.1 Microcoleus sp. TY_ISSM_2_bin.22 | reverse complement strand
TAGATTTGGGATTTGGGATTTGGGATTGAAGAATTGAGCCCCGGACTAATTTGGGCACTGTATCGATTTTAGATTTTAGATTTTAGATTTGGGATTTGGGATTTGGGATTGAAGAATTGAGCCCCGGACTAATCTGGGGACTGTATCGATTTTAGATTTTAGATTTTAGATTTGGGATTTGGGATTTGGGATTGAAGAATTGAACCCCGGACTAATCTGGGGACTTTGGGGGTTTTGATTGGGGATTGGCGGGTTTTGGGCGATCGCACCAATGAGACTCACAAAACAAACGATCGCCTTTTCAACTTACCAACTACAACGGCGATACTTTATCGCGTTCAATCTCCTCCTGGGGAGTTGTTTTCCCGTTCAAAATTGTGCCATCCTCGGGCAGATTGTCTAGTCGATCGCGCTTCTTAAAGCGATCGCGAGCCGAGACAACCACCACATACAGAACCGGCACCATAAACAAACTCAAGACAGTAGAAACAACCATCCCTCCGGCGATCGCATTTCCTAGCGATCGGCGGCTAGCTGCACCCGCACCTTCTGGGTTAACCAGAGGAGCAATACCCAAAATAAAAGCTAGAGAAGTCATCAAAATCGGTCGTAAGCGCTCTTGAGAAGCCTCAACTGCCGCCTTAGCAATTGAATATCCCTGCTCCCGTAACTGGTTCGCAAACTCCACAATTAAAATCGCATTTTTACTAGCCAATCCAATCAACATCACCAAACCAATCTGGCAATAAACATCATTCGCCAAACCCCGCAACGACTGAGCTAAAAGAGCACCTAAAATCGCCAGAGGCACCGATAGCAAAATAATGAAAGGATCGACATAATTTTCATACTGCGCCGCCAAAACCAAAAACACAAAAATCAGCCCCAAACCAAAAATAATTGGTGCTTGACCCCCCGATTCAATTTCTTCTAAAGAACTCCCCGACCATTCATAGCCAAAACCCGAGGGCAAAACTTCAGCCGACACCTTTTCCATCGATTTTAGCGCCTGTCCAGAACTCGCTCCCGGAGCCGGAGAGCCAGTAATTTCAATTGACCTATATAAATTGTAGTGGTTAACAGTTTGTGCTCCCACCACAGGAGTTATCTTAACCAAATTGCTCAAAGAAACCATTTCATTCTTTCCAGAACGCACATACAATTTTCCAATATCTTCAGGGTTATCACGAAACTGTTTATCTGCCTGAACATACACCCGATAATTGCGCTGCTGGAGGTTAAAATCGTTTACATACTGAGCACCCAGAGCCGTTTGTAACGTACTGAAAACATCATTAATCGGAATATCTAGAGCCTTAGCTCGATTGCGGTCAACCTCCACAATTAATTGAGGTGTATTCGCTGCAAATGTACTAAATACCGCTTGCAATCCCGGTGTCTGATTTGCCTGCTTTAAAATCCCGCCCATAGTCTGGACTAAGCCATCTAAACCGCTGTTACCTTTGCGGTCTTGCAATTGAAATTGGAAGCCCCCAAATTGACCTAAACCTTGAATAGCCGGCGGATTCACAGGGAAAATTCTAGCTTCGGGAATCGAGAAAAACTTACCTTGCAACTTACCAATAATCGCTTGTACAGTTTGATCTTCTCCGTGACGTTCTTCCCAGGATTTAAGTGTAGTAAATATAATGCCTTGATTAGAAGTGCTACCGCTAAAACCAAATCCACCCACGGAAAAAGTCCCGACAACTTCAGGAAGTTTGAGGATTTCTGCTTCTACTTGGTCCATTACTTTCTGAGTGTATTGCAGCGAAACACCTTGGGGCCCTTGAATAATTGTCATAAAATAGCCCTGGTCTTCTTCCGGGATAAATGCTGTGGGTACTGATAAATAAAGCCAAGCTGTTACTCCCAGAGAACCGATGAACACGAGGGTGACAATAGTCTTAATTCCTGTGAGAAATATTAAGGATTTCCGATATTGCCGCTGTACCCAATCGAGAACTCTATTAAAACGCTCAAAAACCCAACCTAGCGGGCCCCCAAACTTCTGACCTGGACGCAGTAATATAGCTGAAAGTGAGGGCGTGAGAGTAATCGCAATAAAGGTAGAAAGCAATACTGAAAAAGCAATTGTCAGCGCAAATTGTTTATAAAGCGCTCCTGTAGTTCCGGGAAAAAATGCCACTGGAACAAACACTGCCATCAACACTAAAGAAGTCGCAATTACAGCGCTAAATAGCTCCCGCATAGACTCAAAAGCCGCTTGGCGGGCATTCATACCTTGGCGGATCAGGCGGTCAATATTTTCTACTACAATGATAGCGTCATCCACCACTAATCCAGTCGCTAATGTCAGACCAAACAGAGATAAACTGTTAATAGTAAATCCGAAAACTTTGATAAAGGCAAACGTCCCTATCAAAGAAATTGGAATTGTGACGGTAGGAATAATTGTTGTGCGCCAGTCTTGCAAGAAAACAAAAATCACTATCACTACTAGCAAGACTGCTTCAAATAATGTCTTGACTACTTCTGCCATCGACTCTTCTACAAACAAAGTCGTGTCCAGCGCTACTCTATGTACCAACCCCGGAGGGAAAGCAACCGCTAGTTTTTCCATTTCGGTTTTGACGGCGTGGGCAACATTCAAAGCATTACTTCCCGGCAGTTGGTAAATCCCTAAACCTACTGCATCATTGCCTCGAAATCGCAGAAATGAGCTGTAATTCTCTGCCCCTAGTTCGGCTCTCCCCACATCTTTTAATTTAACTAACGTTCCATTTGTCTCTGTTTTGAGGACGATTTCTTCAAATTCTGCTGGTTCTTTGAGGCGACTTTCAGCACGCAAGTCAATTTGATACATTTGTCCCTGTGGAGCAGGTTCTTGGCCAACTCTCCCGGCACCCACTTGCAAGTTTTGTTCGTTGAGAGCGCTCGTTATATCTTGCATTGTGAGACGGCGAGCTGCTAATTTATTGGGGTCTATCCATAAACGCATTGCATAGCGTCTTTCCCCAAAGATTCGCACGTCGCCCACACCTTTTACCCGTTTTAAGGCATCTGCTAAATATAGGTCAGCGTAGTTGCTTAAAAATATGGTGTCGTATTCTTTATTTTCTGTAAATAAGCCGATCGCTAATAGGAGACTTGTAGATTGTTTTGTAATGGTAACTCCTGTGCGTTGTACGGCATCTGGTAGTTGTGGCTGAGCAACTGCAACTCGATTTTGAATATCGACGGCGGCAATGTCTTTGTTGCGCGATGAATCAAAGGTAGCTGTAATGGTGCTGGTGCCATCGTTACTGCTACTGGAAGTTAGATATTTGAGTCCTTCAACCCCGTTGATTTGCCTTTCTAGGATGTTCGTAACAGCATTTTCGACAATTTCAGCACTCGCCCCGCTATAGTTAGCTGTGACGTTGATTTGGGTGGGGCTGATGTCGGGGAAGCGCTCGATAGGCAGGCTGGGAATGCTAATTGCGCCGACTAAGATAATAATTAAGGCGCAGACGCTAGCAAAGACTGGTCGTTTAATAAAGAAATCTGCAAACATTATTTGGGTAATGGGTAGTTGTTAGTTGATAATTCGTAATTTATAATTTCTAATTTATAATTCCTAATTTGAATTACGTCAAAAATCAAAATTTTCCCTTTTTAAAGAGCTGATCAGTCAAATAGTTTCATATAAAGTAGGTAGTTGCGCTTTAGCGCTCTTAAGAGGTAAATCAAGAGGGCCCAAGCGCAAAAACATACCTTATTTTTTGCTTTCTGCTGGTAATTTTTCCCCGGCTCCTTTCCCTTCTTCTTGAGCCATAATGGGAGCGCCGTCTGTCAGGTTAAGGATACCTGCGGTAACAATTTTTTCGCCTGCTTGCAAACCTTCGATAACTTGATAATTATTCCCCTCAATAGCTCCCAATTTCACGGACTTTTGCCGCGCTACTAAAGGTGGCATTCCAGGTTTTGGCTGTTCTGGCTTTTGAGCTGTGAAGACAAAAGTTTGCCCACCTAAGCGAGTGACTGCTGTTACTGGAACTAAAATTCCCGGGTTCTGTTTCCAGATGACTTTAGCTTTGACAAACTGGAGATTAAGCAGTTCGCCGGTGGGGTTGGGAAAGGTGGCTTTAGCTAAAATTGTTTGGGAATTGGCGCTGACGTTGGGGGAGATAAAACTGATTTGACCTTGGGCGATCGCCTTACCTTGAGCGTCGAGCATTTGTACTGGCAGCCCTAAGCGTAATTGAGGCATCCGTTCCAAAGGAATTGATAACCGCAAGTCTAGCAATTGGTTCTCTGTCAGGGTGGCAATGGCGTTACCTTTTTGCAAGTTATCACCTACTTTCACTGGTATGTCGCCGATGACTCCCGCGAAGGGCGCGATGACAGCAGTTTCTTGCAGTTGTACTTCAAAGCCGCGCACTTGAGCGGCGGCCTCGGCAACTTGCGCTTCAGCTTGATCGAGCTGTTCTTGGCGAGTACCGTTGGCTAACTGGGCTAATCTGCTCTTGGCTTGTGCGACTTCTGCTTCGGCTTTGGCTATTTCCTCTGGGCGCGAACCGTTTTGCAACTGCCGCAAAGCTTGCCGCTGCTGTTGCAAGGCTGCTGTCCGGCGCTCGATCTCGGCTTGTCTGTTTTTTTGCCGCTGCTCGAACCGCCTTTGAGCTTCTCGGAGATTGGCTTTGGCGGTGCCTTCTTTTTGGGTGTATTGCTCGAGGGTGTTGGCGGATTCTGCGCCTTCTTTTGCCAATGCCTGATATCTGGCAAGCTGCTGGCTGGCTAATTTTGCTTCGGCTGTGCTTGCTTCTATTTGCGCTCTTGCTTGGGCGATGTCTTCTAAGAGGCTACCTGTTCGGGCATCGGCTAGGTCGGCTTCAGCTTGGCTAACGCGGGCTTGGGCTTGACCAATTTCTTCGGGCCGAGAGCCCGATCGCAGTT
>JAICRN010000444.1 GCA_025937335.1 Microcoleus sp. TY_ISSM_2_bin.22 | reverse complement strand
GGTTCGTTATTTACCCGACGGTAATATTGAGTTTTTGGGTCGAATTGACAATCAAGTGAAGATCCGGGGCTTTCGGATTGAACTAGGGGAAATTGAAACCGTACTCATCGCACACCCGCAAGTATCAGAAGCAGTAGTCATAGATTTAGAAGATATTCCGGGGTCAAAACGCTTAGTGGCTTATGTAGTGACTCGCTCACAGTCGGAAATCAAAAATCAATTGCGCTCCTTCCTCAAACAGAAGCTACCAGACTACATGGTACCATCTGCCTTTGTGATTTTGGATGCCTTGCCCCTTACCCCTAATGGCAAGGTTGATCGGCGTGGACTACCGAAACCTGACCAAACTAGACTTGACCTAGAAGCAAATTACGTAGCACCCCGCACTCAGGTGGAACGAAGCATTGCTGCTGTGTGGCAAGAGGTGCTTCATTTAGAAAATATAGGTATCCACGATAACTTTTTTGAAATCGGTGGTCATTCCCTGATCGCCACCCAAATCATATCTCGGCTACGTCAAGTCTTCCAAATGGATCTGTCCGTGCGTACCTTATTTGAAGCACCAACTATAGCTAGTTTTGCCGAGAGTTGTGAGATAATCCAGGGGGCAGTGCAAGAACTACAAGGTTCTTTTGATACATCTAATGGCGAGTATGAAGAGATTGAACTATGAATATATACAGTTTTCTGTCTCACCTGCGTAGTTTAGATGTGAAACTTTTTCTTGATGGTGAGCGGCTACGATGCAAAGCCCCCAAAGGAATTTTGACACCGCAACTCCAGGCTCAGATAGCTGAACGCAAACCAGAGATTCTGGCCTTTCTCCACAAGGACGCTGTTTCTGCAATTGAGCCAGTTAGCAGGACAGAAAACCTCCCCCTCTCCTTTGCACAAGCTAGATTGTGGTTCCTTGACAAATTACAGCCAGATAGTGCTTTTTACAACATCCCAATCGTCTGGCGTTTTAGCGGTCAACTCAACGTAGCAGCCCTACAGTCAAGCCTTAACGAAATTATCCGCCGCCATGAAGCGTTACGCACAAACTTTGTAACACAAGAGGATCGACCCGTTCAGGTTATTGCTTCAACTCTTTCTTTGAAACTGGAAATCGTGGACTTGCTTCATCTACCTCAAGGGGAGCGAGAAGTCGAGATGCAACGATTGGTTACAACTGAAGCAGTGCAACCATTTGACCTAGAGCGAGAACCTTTAGTGCGTGCCGCTCTCTTACAGCTTGGCTCTACAGAATACGTCTTTGTGCTAACAGCGCACCACACTATTTTTGATGGTTGGTCAACGGGTGTATTCGTCCAAGAGTTAGCAACACTCTACACTGCATTCTCGACTAATACACCCCCTCAAAAAGTTTTTGAACTACCTGAATTATCCCTACAGTATGCCGACTTTGCTGTTTGGCAGCGGCAGTGGTTCCAACAAGAGGGGCTGGCACAGCTATCCTATTGGAAGCAACAACTTGAGGGCGCTCCCACTTTACTGGAACTTCCAACCGACAGACCAAGACCTGCCATTCAAACAAACCGAGGAGGGCATCAACGATTTGTACTTTCTCTGGAGCTAAGTGAGGCGATCGCCAATCTCAGCAGGCGTGCAGGAGTCACCCTGTTCATGACGCTTTTTGCTGCATTTGTTACCTTGCTTTATCGCTATACAGGCGAAGAAGACATCGTAGTAGGTACGCCCATTGCCGGCCGCAATCGTCCGGAAATAGAAGGGATAATTGGTCTTTTTGTCAATACTTTAGTGCTGCGTACCGATTTGTCAGGCGACCCCAGTTTTGAGCAGTTGCTGAATAGGGTGCGGGAAGTAGCACTGCAAGCTTATGCTCATCAAGACCTGCCTTTTGAGAAATTGGTAGATGCCTTGCAACCTGAGCGTTCCTTAAGTCACTTGCCTCTGTTTCAGGTCATGTTCGATCTCCTGAATGTTACCATACCATCTTTGGACTTGCCTGAGATAACTGTAACTTCATTCCCTGTAGAAACGGGAACAGCAAAATTCGATTTGGCTCTATCAATTGAGAATACCTCTTCTGGATTGATAACCGAATGGGAATACAACAGCGACCTGTTTGATGATTCGACGATCGCTCGCATGGCAGGAAATTTCCAGACTTTGCTGACGGCAATTGTAGAGAATCCACAGCAGCCCATTTCCCGATTACCACTGCTAACAGAAATTGAGCAACATCAATTGTTAGTTGAGTGGAACAATACAAAAAAAGATTATCCATTAGATAAATGTATTCATCAATTATTTGAAGATCGAGTAAGAAAAACGCCCGACGCTTACGCGGTGGAGTTGGAAGGGGAAAAACTGACTTACCAGGAGTTAAACAAAAAAGCAAACCAACTGGCACACTATCTGCAAAAAATGGGTGTGAATCCAGAAGTTTTGGTGGGGATTTGCGTAGAGCGATCGCCATTAATGCTAATCGGATTGTTGGGAATTCTCAAAGCAGGTGGTGCTTATGTACCTCTAGATCCAAACTATCCAAGCGATCGTTTGGCTTATATGTTAAATGATTCTCAAGCTAAGGTGCTGCTGACTCAACAGCAGTTGGTGGACTTGTTGCCAAATACGAGAGCAAAGACGATTTGCTTAGATACCGACTGGGAGTTAATCGGTACTGAAAGTGAAGAAAATCTACACACTCAGGTGAAAGTCAATAGTTTAGCTTATATAATTTATACTTCTGGTTCTACGGGAAAACCGAAGGGGGTGATGATTGAACATCGGTCTTTAGTGAATTTTGCCCAAGCGGCAAGAGATGAGTATGGGATAAGCGAGTGCGATCGCGTCCTCCAAGCTGCATCAATTAGTTTTGATTCGGCAGGCGAAGAAATCTATCCCTGTCTGATCTGTGGTGCAACGCTAGTGCTGCGGACTGCTGATATGTTGAGTTCTATCCCCACATTTTTGCAGAAATGCCGGGAATGGAAGCTAACAGTATTGATATTAGTAACAGCGTACTGGAATCAGCTAACTTCTGAATTAGCAGCAACAAATCAAACCCTACCGGCCTCAGTACGACTGTTTGCTACTGGAGGAGAAAAATGGCTGCCAGAAAAATTGAAGCTGTGGCAAAAGTGTATGGACGAGCGATCGGGTGTCCATAATTTAAAAGAACCACCGCTATTGATTAACGGATACGGCGCTACAGAAGCAACGATATTCACAACAGTGTATAACTTATCGCAGTTGGTGCTAGACGATACACGACCACAGCAACTGATTGGTAGACCTATTGGTAATGCACAAACCTATATTCTAGATAGCGAACTGCAACTCGTTCCCATTGGTGTACCAGGCGAATTGCACATTGGCGGTGTCGGTTTAGCCAGAGGTTATCTCAACCGCCCAGATTTAACAGATGCGAAATTTATTCCTCACCCCTTCAACAAATCAGAACGTCTGTATAAAACCGGGGACTTGGTGCGTTATTTACCCGACAGTAACATCGAGTTTTTAGGGCGAATTGACAATCAAGTTAAAATACGGGGCTTTCGCATCGAACTAGAGGAAATTGAAACCGTACTGATCTCACACCCGCAAGTATCAGAAGCAGTAGTTATCGACTTTGAAGATATTCCGGGAAACAAACGCTTAGTCGCTTATGTAGTTACTCGCTCTAAGTCCGAAATTAAAAATCAATTGCGCTGCTTCCTTAAACAGAAGTTGCCAGACTACATGGTACCATCTGCCTTTGTGATTTTGGATGCTCTACCCCTTACCCCTAATGGTAAGGTTGACCGCCGTAGTCTTCCTAAGCCCGATACAGCACGTCATGAACTAGCAACAGATTTAGTCGCACCACGCACAGAGTCGGAAGAAATACTAGCCAAAATCTGGCGTGAGGTTCTGCACCTCGATCGAGTTGGCATTCATGACAACTTCTTTGAACTGGGCGGGGATTCGATTCTCAGCATTCAGATTATTTTTAAAGCCAAACAGGCTGGACTGCAACTGACTGCCAAGCAGATATTTCAACACCAGACGATCGCTGAACTGGCAACAGTAACTAATGTTACTCAAACGGTGAGGGCAGAACAAGGGCTGGTAACTGGGACATTACCTCTGACACCCATTCAGCAATGGTTTTTTGCCCAAAATTTCCCAGAACCTCACCACTTCAACCAGTCATTTCTGCTGGAAGTACCGCAAACATTAGACCCCAATCTGTTGTCGCAAGTGGTGCAACAATTATTGCTACATCATGATGCGCTGCGCTTACGTTTTGTGAAGTCTGATTCAGATTGGGAACAGTTTAACAATACCTCTGATGATACTATTCCTTTTTCTCATGTAGACTTATCAGCAATACCAGAGGTAGAACAAAAAGCTACCATTGAAGCTGCTGCTGCTTCCCTACAAACCAGCTTGAACCTGTCTGCTGGGCCAATCATGCGAGTAGCGTTGTTTGCACTTGGTACTGACAAACCCAGCCGCTTACTAATAGTCATCCATCACTTAGCAGTAGACGGCGTTTCTTGGCGGATTTTGTTAGAGGATTTGGAAACAGCTTACCAGCAGGTCAGTCGCGGTGAAAAGATTCAGCTTCGCCCCAAGACAACATCTTTTAAACACTGGGCCCAGAAACTAACTGCTTACGCACAGTCAGATACTGCAAAGCAGGAACTGAATTATTGGCAAAGCATTTCACGTAAACACATCACCCGTTTACCAGTGGACTATGTATTAGGTGCTAATACTGTAGCATCAACCCGCATCGTATCGGTATCACTTTCAGCGGAGGAAACCCGCAATCTGTTGCAGGAAATTCCCAAAGTTTATAAAACTCAGATCAATGATATCTTGCTGACTGCTCTGGTACAGGTTTTCAGTAAGTGGACTGGCGGTAACTCTGTGTTGCTTGACTTTGAAGGTCATGGACGGGAGGATCTTTTTGAGGATGTAGATTTATCCAGGACAGTCGGTTGGTTTACGACGACTTTCCCCGTACTTTTAGAGTTAAAAACAGCACATAATTTAGGAGATGCAATTCAGTCTATCAAAGAACAACTCCGTGCCGTACCCAAGCGGGGCATTGGTTACGGTGTGCTGC
>JAICRN010000439.1 GCA_025937335.1 Microcoleus sp. TY_ISSM_2_bin.22 | reverse complement strand
CTTCAACCAGCCCGCAAGAAGCAAAAGTCGCCACTTATCTGTTCGCGTGTTCTGCCAATAAAGCCTTGGCTCTCGGCTTGTAAATCAGATAAAACAAAGCTTCTATGTAGCGGAGCATATCTTCGCGGTTTTCCTGGGACGAGTAGTTCCAGAAACCGTAAGTCCGCGCCAGCGTCAGCAGCCTGGTAGTATGAATTTTCCAGGTATACGTGCTGTAAACTCGGTCAATTCCTCGCGTTGAAATTTCATACCAATAGTTGGGATTGTGTTCGCACTTCGATAAAAAATCTAGAATTTTTTGGGCGGTTTCCGGGTGGTTTGTCGGGTTGATATAAAACCCATTTACGCCATCTTGAATAATTTCCAGCGGGCCGCCAAACTGCGTCCCGAAAGTCGGAATGCCGGTAATCATTGCTTCCAGAATTGTCAATCCGAAAGCTTCAAATAAGGCTGGCTGAACAAATATACCTTGGCCGTCGGCGATTACCCGGTAGATTTCGCCGGACAGACTTTTGGAAAGCCGCACTCCCAGCCAGCGAATTTTACCGTGAAGGTTGTATTGGTCGATAATTGCGTAGAGCTTTTTAATTTCTTCTGCTTCTTCGTAGTCTTCGGTTTCTTCGGCCCGCAGCTTGCCAGCTACTAGAATTAAGTTGCATTTTTCTTGCAATTCCTGGCTTTTTCCAAACAATTCTGCTAAGCCTGTCAGATTTTTAATGCGATCGAGCCGGGCGATCGAAAATAAAGGGCGCTTTTGCGGGTCGTCGAGTTTTCCAAAGACTTGTTCGGGGTCTTCTAGAGTAAACAGGAGTTCGTTGAGCCGATCGCGATCGCCTTGCACCCTGTCTTCGATCCGCGTGTAAGGAAAGTATACGCTTTCGTTGACTCCCGGCGGCACGACGTTGAATTTTGGGCTGAACAGTTCAATCCCGTTCACAACGCGGTACAAATCCGGCATGGTAAAACAATTGTAAGATTCGTACTGACCGACACTATCGGGTTTGCCCACAATCTCTTGATAGGTGCTGCTGACAATACAATTAGCTGCATTCATGGCAATTATATCGGCAGTAAATTGCAGCGCAAAATGGTATTTTTCCTCTGATTCTTGCCAGTAGAGATTGCTGAGCAAATATTTGGATTTTTCCAGCGCATGGGCAATATTGCACTGAGTAATTTTGAGTTTGCGAGACAGCAAAAACGCTACCAAGTTGCCGTCGGAATAGTTGCCGACAATTAAATCTGGCTTGCCCTGAAACTCAGCGAGCAGTTCTTTTTCTGCATCGATCGCGTAAGTCTCCAAATAAGGCCAAATCTCGAACCGCGAAATCCAATTTTGAGTTATTTTAGGATTGAACTCGCGGAAGGGAACCCGCAAAATCCAAGCATTTTTTGTGTCGTGAACTTTTTCCAAACGTTCGTTGCAGCGGGTGCCATCGCTGTTAGGAATTAACCGGGTGAGAATAATTACTTTAGGTTTGACGCCTAAATAATCGAGACCGGCAAGATGAATGTCTTCTTGCAGTTGTTTCTCTAAATTCTTCGCTTGATCGAGAACATAAACTACCTGCCCTCCCGTATCCGGCCGCCCCAAAACCCCTTCTTGGCCGAACCAGCCGTGAGGAGAAACTAGGACGATGTTGAAAATCATCGGGAGGCGAGAAATAAATGCTTCTAGGGTTTGCGGATCGGGGGAATCAATTAATTCGTCAAGAAGTCCTAGGGTTTCATGTACGCGGGCTGCGGTATTTCCCCAACCTGCATCCAAACCCATCATTTGCAGGACAAATCGAAATCTTTCGTAGGGTTCTTCTTCAGAAAGTTCGCTAACAAAGATGAGGGCTTTTTTGACTTGTTCTGAAAGTTGTTCTTGAGATTTTATGCGATCGTTAATTAGTAATTGTATGCCGTTGCAGCGGTGACTGCACAAGAAATTAAATAGAGTTTCCTGCCACTGTCTGGGGTCTTGAAACAGTTTGCTGGACAGGTATCGGTTGAGGAATTGCACTCCTTTGCCGATGTTTTTGGGGTCGCGAATTGTGGGGGAATAATCGTAAAAAGGGCCGAAATCTAGTTCGAGAATGTGGCCTTCTTGAGGGTGAAAGTGGTTGACAAAGCGATCGCGCACGTCGAGCAATTCTTGTACTGTCATCTGTTCGAGTGTCAAGTCGTCTGCAACTCGAACTATTTCCATTGTGGCAATTTTTGGCCGCACCAAGACGCAAAGGCTGCCATCTTCGAGAATAATTTCCTGAACGTAGTAAATCAGTTTGCTCAAAAGAGAAGATTGATGGAACTGTTCCGGCTTTTCGTATTTGGTGCAGTAGGCAGCAAAAGCATTAACTATGTCGTTTCGCAGTAAATATTTCTTTCCCAAAGCCCGCAAATCGCTGGCAAACTGACGCAAGTCCGTTTTTTCGTCACTGCCGATAACAGCCTGAAACAGTTCGGACATATATACTCCCTTATTTAAGCTTTTTGATTGCCGCTGTGAAAATAGGCGATACTGTCTTAGTATCGCCATTTTTTTTAGGCTACTACTTTTTTTAATGTCATTTTAAAGTCTGCAAAGTGAACTTGCTATCTCTCAAATGACATAAAATTCCCCGTATTTGTGGCGAATGTAGCGGATAAAGGGATCGATACTTAAAGGTGAACCTGTAACCCGATCGATCAATTCGACGGCAGTGTATTTGCGGCCGTGCTGATAGATATTTTGTTTTAGCCAGTCGTGGAGTACGGTAAAATTGCCCTGTTCTATTTCTACGGGAATTTCAGGATTGAGTTTTACTGCTGTTTCGTAGAATTGGGCGCTCATCAAGTTGCCGAGGGTGTAACCTTGGAACATTCCGCCGATCGTACCAACATACCAGTGAACATCTTGCATCGCGCCTTCGCTGTCGGTAGCGGGGACAACGCCGAGGTCGGTTCTATAGCGTTCGTTCCATGCTTCGGGGAGGTCTCGCACTGCTAGTTTTCCCTCTAGCATTGCCAATTCTAGGTCAAAGCGGATGGCGACGTGGAGGTTGTAGGTTACTTCGTCGGCGTCGGTGCGGATGAGCGATCGCGAGACTTTGTTAATTGCCCGGTAAAATGCGTCAGTGGATACGTGTCCCAACTGTCGCAAAAATACGCCTTGGAGTTGCGGGTAAAAACATTCCCAAAAACCGCGGCTGCGCCCGACCAGATTTTCCCAAAGTCGCGATTGACTTTCGTGCACGCCGGAGGAAATGCCGCCTGCCAGAAGCGTGCCTTCAAATTCCGGGGAATTTCCGAGTTCGTAGAGGGCGTGTCCGGCTTCGTGGATGCTGCTGAAGAGTGCTTGATCCAGGTGGTCTTCGTAGACGCGCGTGGTAATTCGCACGTCGTCTATGGAGAAATTGGTCATGAACGGGTGCAGGGTGGTGTCTTGCCGTCCCCGCTGGAAGTCGTACCCCATGCGTTCTACGACTGTGCGGGTGAATTCTAGTTGCTGGGATTCTGGGAAGTTTTGGTGCAAGCAGGAGTCGTCGGCGGGAGGTTGGGAGGTGATGGCTTCGACTATCGGCACTAATTCTTGACGCAGTTTGGCAAAAAGCGGGCGCAGCAGGGATACTTTCATGCCGTAGTCGCTGCGATCGATCAAAGGATCTGCGATGTGTTCGTAGCCCGGGAAAAAGTCGGCATATTGCCTGCTTAATTCTAGGGTTTTTTCGAGATACGGCTCGACGGCTGCGAAGTTGTTGGCTGCCCTGGCTGCGGCCCAAGCTTCGTAGCAGTCGGCTTGGTGGCGGCAGAGTGCTGACATGAAGGTTGCGGGTACTCTGGCGGCGCGATCGTAGTCTCTGCGGGCGATGCGGATCAGGCTGGCTGCGGTGGAGTCGTAGGGGAGGGTTTGTTCGTAGAAACGCAAGTCTTCTAGGAGTTCACCTATTTTTGGATCTGTAAATTTTTCGTGGGATATTTGTTTGAGTGTAGCTAACTGTCGGCCTCTGGCACTTGCACCTTTGGCGGGCATATAAGTTGCTTGATCCCAATGCAGCAGCGACGAGACTGATTCGATGTCGTTAACTTCTCTGAGGTGGGCTGCTAGTTGAGCGAATTTTGCTTGAGTTTTGTCTAGGGTTTGCATGATGGGGGTTTATGGTCCTGTTTTGCCTACAACGGTTGCAGTGCGGCATCCGTATCCATCAATCATTGCTACCCTGAAATCAAGCTAAAAACCGCACTTCTTCCCGTATTGTACGCAATTTAGAGTCATTTTTGCACTGTTTGCGGTATTTGTTGGGATTGAGTTCGATCGCTTTGGATAAGTTCTCGATCGCCAGCCTGATGCTTTTGGCTACAAGTTCCTGGCTGTTTGCGATCTCGCCTGCTTGTTTTTCCAGGGCGTACACGCAAGCTTTTTGATAGTACAAGTTTGGATCGTCGGGTGTGAGTGCGATGATTTTATCGTAGGAGGCGATGGCTTCGGTAAATCGTTGAATTTTTTTGAGGGCGATGCCGCGGTTGTACCAGGCTTCGATGTTGTCTGGCTGCAACTCTACGGTTTTGTCCCAAGAGGCAATTGCTTCTTCAAAGCGCTGTAAGTTGGCGAAGGCTAAGCCGCGGTTGTACCAGGTTTCGCTGTTGTTTGGCTGGAGTGCGAGGGCTTTGTCCCAAGATGCGATCGCAGCTTCAAATTTTCCCATTTGTGCGATCGCCGTGCCCCGTTTGTTCCAGGCTGCGGCGGAATTGGGTCGCAGTTGCAGGGTTTTGTCGTAGGAGGCGAGGGCTTCCGGGTAGAGTTTTTGGTCGGCTAGGGCTAAGCCGCGGTTGTACCATGCTTGATGCAAGTCTGGTTTGAGTTCGATCGCTTTGTCGTAGGAGGCGATCGCGGCTGTATTTCGGTCGCATTTTCTGAGGGTAAATGCTTTGTTGTACCAAGCTTCGCAGTAGTCTGGTTTGATGGCGATGGCTTTGTCGTAGGAGTCGATCGCTTCTGAGAATTTTTCTAAGCTGACGAGGGTGTTGCCGCGGTTCGTCCAAGCTTCCGGGTAGCTGGGCTTGAGTTCGATCGCCTTTTCGTAGGATGCGATCGCTTCTGAGAGTCTGTCGAGCTTCCGCAAAACGTTGGCGCGATT
>JAICRN010000572.1 GCA_025937335.1 Microcoleus sp. TY_ISSM_2_bin.22 | reverse complement strand
ATTGGCGATCGCATTTATCCTCGGAGCAAACATATTTATCGGCGCATTCATAGCCGGAGTTTTGAGTACAGTCATCATAGCTTGGATCAAAGCTCGATCGACAATCAAAGAAGACGCCGCCATGGGCATCGTATTTTCCGCATTCTTCGCCCTCGGGATCACCCTAATTACGATCGTCCAAAAAGACAACAAAATCGACCTCAACCACTTTCTTTTCGGCAACATCCTCGGCGTTACCGCCGCAGATGCGATCGACACAGCCTTGATTGTCGCCCTAGTCTTATTAGTTGTAGTATTCTTTTACAAAGAACTGCTATTTTACACATTCGATCCATTAGGAGCGCAAGCCACAGGTTTGCCAGTAAACCTGCTCAACTTCGGACTGATGGTACTCATCGCCCTCACAATAGTTGCCAGCCTCAAAGCCGTTGGCGTAGTGCTAGTTTTGTCCCTATTAATTACACCCGCAAGTACCGCATATCTCCTAGTCACTCGCCTGCACCAAGTAATGATTTTAGGCGCAATAATCGGAGTTATTTCCAGCATTAGCGGAATGTATCTCAGCTACTTTTATAACTTACCATCTGGGCCCGCAATAGTTTTAGTTGCATCGGGATTATTTGTGCTATCATTGCTGTTCAGCCCCACTCAAGGAATCCTCACGCAGCCCCGCACGCACTCCGGCCAAATTCCTCCAATATGGCGGGAATTAAAAAATTTAACCAAAGGCCGATAACAACTAACTTTGTAGTAACTCACATCTTGCACCATTCTCAAGAACAGGCAAGATGCCTGTTCCACAAAGAGTGAATTTTCTCGCTTCACAGGCCGGAAAGCCTGTTCCTAAAAAGCTTATTGAGAATGGTGCAACATCTCAGTAGTAACGCTTCAGCGCCGCCCATCCCATTGTTAATAAGAATCTGCGTTAATCCCCGTGAATCCGCAGTTCAAAAAAGCCTCTCGAATTAATCCGCGTAAATGCGAATCGTCGGCTGCATCGAGATTGTGTAAAAACGGTTTTTTTTAGGATTGCGAGAAAGCAAAAATGAGAGGCTGTCGCAGCGGGCGATCGCAACTGCGAACAATTGCTCCAAAAAACTGTACAATAACAAAAGTTAAAATTTCACGCAAACAGAGCTACTCAGTTAAAAAACATGACAGTCAAAGTAGGAGACATCGCACCAGATTTCACCTTACCATCTCAAACTGGCACATCAGTCAGCCTCAAAGATTTTAAAGGTAAAAAAAACGTCATAGTTTACTTTTACCCCAAAGACAACACCCCCGGATGCACAACCCAAGCTTGCGCTTTTCGAGATAGCTACGAAGTCTTCAAAGACGCAGGTGCAGAAGTCATAGGAATTAGCGAAGATTCGCAACAATCGCACCAGCAATTTGCAGCCAAATATCAGCTACCCTTTACACTGCTAAGCGATACTGGCAACAAAGTGCGGCAATTGTACGGCGTTCCAGCTACCCTGTGGATTATGCCCGGTAGAGTAACTTATGTCATTGACAAAGAAGGCGTTGTCAAGCATATTTTTGACTCGATGTTAGACTTCAAAGCACACGTTGCAGAAGCACTAAAAACTTTAGAAACTATCAAAATTTAGATAGTTTCAAAGAATGGTAAACAAGTCTAAAAACGACAACTAACATCAAATCCGGTTAAATAGTTCTAATTAAGTTTGTAGTGACGACGAAAGTCCTCCAAACTCGGGAAGGGTCGATCGCCAACATTTTTATAATAAATAATTGACCTGACACCATATAATTAGCTCAACTCGGATGCACTGAAATTTTAACAAGTATAAATAACCAGTAAAAATTAGCGCATCCGAGTTGATTTATTTCCCAGGGAAATTGCTAATTGCTAACGACTTGCAGCCATTAACAATTAGCTGTCAGCCATTATCTAGCTTTTCCCAACACTCGATTTTTCAGGTGCAGCGCTTTCGGCAGTTTTGCCATTTTTGCTATTACCGTTACCGTTGCTGTGGCGGGGTTGGATGACTCCATAGCCGCCGTGAGTCTTGCGTTCGTAGAGCACGTTAATTTCGCCTGTTTCCGCATTGCGGAACATATAGAAATCGTGATCGATAATCTGCAATTGTTCCAAAGCTTCTTTCACAGTCATTGGAGGCATGGCAAAATACTTAGTCCGCACCACCTCAGCAGGAAGTTCGGGAGTTCGATCGCCAATCAGATCTGCTACTACAGGATGTTCCTCAACTGCCGTAACTGTTTTAACACTATTCTGGGTCTTGTTGTCGTGGCGTTTTTCCTTAAATTTCCGCAGTTGACGAGCTATCTTATCGGCAACCAAATCTATGCTGGCATAAAGGCTTTCCGTGCTTTCCTCAGCCCGAATCACGCTGCCGTTAGCATAAATTGTCACCTCAGCAGTCTGCTTAGGATTGATCCTGGGGTTACGAGCCACCGATAGATGTATGTCCACTTCAGTAGTCAAAGATTGAAAATGGCTAACTGCCTTTTCAATCTTTTGATTGACGTACTCGCGAATCGCATCGGTGATTTCTATATTCTTACCCTGGATAACAAGCTTCATAGAGCTCCCTCCCTTCTGTAACTTGGGTATAGTTTATACAATAGCACTATGTATTCTAGAAAACACTTATCTTCCAAATCTTTTATTATATGTTGACAATTCTTGATTTTAATGACGCAAATATTCAGTAAAAACACTCTTGATTTTTTTCATGATTTCCCCTCTAATCCCTCAACCGCTAAATGCAAAACCCTGCTTGCTCCTCGATTGCGGACAAGTTCCCTACTCTCAAGCTTGGGAAATCCAGCAAAAACTCGTGCAAGAACGCCGCAACCAACCAGATTTGCCAGATGTCCTGATTTTGCTGGAACATCCGCCGGTTTACACTTTGGGCATGGGAGCAAAGCTGGAATTTCTAAAATTTGACCCAAATCAAACTGGGCCGGAACTGCACCGAGTTGAGCGGGGCGGCGAGGTGACTTACCACTGTCCGGGCCAATTGGTGGGGTATCCGATTTTAAATTTGCGGCGCCACCAACAAGATTTGCACTGGTATTTGCGGCAGTTGGAGGAAGTGCTGCTGGGAGTGTTGGAAGTTTGCGGGTTGAAGGGTTCGCGGGTTCCCGGTATGACTGGGGTTTGGGTGGATGGGTACAAGGTAGGTGCGATCGGCATTAAAGTCAGCCGCTGGATTACGATGCACGGTTTTGCTTTAAATGTTTGTCCGGATCTCGCTGGTTTTGGGCAAATTGTACCTTGCGGGATTCCCGATCGACCTGTTGGGAGTTTAGAGCAGTTTATCCCCGGAATTGAGGTCGATCGAGTGCGATCGATCCTTGTCGCTGAGTTTGCTCGCGTTTTTGCAGTGGAAATTGTGCGATTCCCTACGGGATAGCTTCGCTTCACGAATGTGTAGGGTGCGTCGCTGTCAACCTTACTACTGACGATCGCAGTCGGTTTTTCAAGTGCGATCGGAATTTTCCTCCTCATACACCATTAAATCGCCCGGTTGGCAGTTTAGTGCTTTGCACAGAGCATTGAGAGTGGATTCGTCAATTCTCGTGAGGCGACGGCGGGTTTTGAGTCTAGAAAAGGAAGTTGGGTGCATTCCCACCAAAGCAGCCAACTCTTTATTGCTGATATTTCGCTCGGCCATTACAACTGCCAATTTCCAACGGATGACCACTGTTGATGCTCAATTAATAGCCTAGACTTTGCAAGCTGATGTTACCATCCCGCAACCTTCACTATCCTTTAATTAACCGCTACGGTAAATTATTTGAGGTTGGCAGTTGACTAAGTTGCGAAAATGACCTATACTCAGAATGTCCAAACGGAAAAGCGATCGCCCCTTTGCCTCGAAAACTCAAGGGCGATCGCTATCCGACTATTTTGTAGTTAAAACTCATGATATCACAGCCAAAGTCAGTTCCCGAACTCCTGCGCGAAGAAATTCCCGACGCACCCACCGGCAAGCAACCGATCCGATTGTTGATTTGCGGGATT
>JAICRN010000220.1 GCA_025937335.1 Microcoleus sp. TY_ISSM_2_bin.22 | reverse complement strand
AGTGTGCGGCAAAGCTTGCAGCATTCCAAAGGTTGTGCTCGGAATTGCTGCTGCTTCGGCAAACTGGACAATCCGCTGACCGGCACCGGGTTTTTCGCCGTCAAATCCGATGATAAATCCGGCCATTACTCGCAAACCTGATTTGGCAATTAACTCTACGGATTCTATCAGGGAATTGCGGGTATTTTGGAATTTTTTCGTCATTTGCAGGCTTTCTTCGTCGGGAGTTTCAATCCCTAGAAACACTGCATTGAAATTGCAAGCAACCATCATATCCATCAAGTCTTGGTCTTGCGCTAAATCGATGGATGCTTCTGTGTTGAAAGTAAACGGGAATTTGTGTTCTTCTTGCCAGACTTTTAAGTCTTTTAGCAACAGTTTGACGCTGCGTTTGTTGCCGATAAAGTTGTCGTCTACCATGAACACGCCGCGCCGCCAGCCCAAGTTGTAGAGATAGTCTAATTCTGCTATCAATTGTTGGGGGTTTTTGGTGCGAGGTTTGCGGCCGTAGAGGACGATGATATCGCAGAATTCGCACTGGAAAGGACAGCCTCTGGAAAATTGAATTGACATCGAGTCGTAGGCGTCTAATTCCAGCAAATCGAAGCGGGGAATTGGGGTTGTGGTAACATCGGGTTTTACGCCGTCCGATCGATAAATTCCGCTTTTTTCGCCGCGCCCTATTGCTTCGACAAACATCGGCAAGGTGATTTCGCCTTCGTCGAGAATCAGGTAATCTATGCCCGCTGCTTGAGGTTCTTCTGGTACAGAGGTGGGGTAGGGGCCGCCGCAAGCTACGGATTTACCGCGCCGTTTTGCTTCGCGAATTATGTCTAGCAAATCTTCTTTTTGGACAATCATTGCCGAGAGAATAACGAGCTCTGCCCATTCCCATTCTGCTTCGGTGATTTGTCTGATATTGCGATCGACTAACTTAAATTCCCATTCTTGGGGTAAAATAGCTGCTACTGTTACCAAACCCAGCGGTGGTAGCAGCACTTTACGATCGACTAATTCTAGGATTTTCTCGTAAGACCAAAATGTTTTCGGAAACAGGGGGTAAACTAGGAGAACTCGCATTATATGTTAAACCTCACATCAGTAAACAACTTGCGATCGGGCTGGCGTGTTTGAGAGTTCGATCGACTCTCAAGACTTCATGTTAAGGCTAAAATTACGATCTTGCACTCGATCGAATATCTGGCGAGGGGTAACACCCCCTAAAACCAACAAATTGAGCGCAATTTTTAGCTTGCAGTTCCCTGTTAAAGTTTGCAAATGCTGATATCTTATCCTATTTGACCCTTAATTGACGATAATCGCATTTAAAAAGCATGGGATTAAGGCAAAAAAGAACTTCAAACACTTACATTATTCGTAAGATGCGCCTCGGCGCACCCTGCATATATCTCGTAAGGTACACCTTCTCTCTTCCCTCTGCCCTTTTCCTTCTAATTTGAATCTTTGCCGGGAATCCCGCTAGTTCTTAACATATCGGCAACTGTGCCGCAGTAACTCGGCATTCCTATGCTTTCGGGATTCACAAGATTTTGATAGGTAAAATGGCGGTAACTGATGCAAAATCTATCCCAAGCAGCCACCTGAATTCGGAACAGCCAAATAAAGAAATCGGCCAGCCAAGGTGACAGAGTAATCCGAAAAAATATGTTTTTATTCAAATACTGGCAAGCTTGTTCTACCACTTCGTTAGCTGTAATCGCCGGATTTCCTAGCACAAAATGTCGCGGTTCCTCGGAAGCCGGCGGATGTTCAACTAAATAATTAACTACTTTAGCAATATCTGCGCCGTGGATGAAGTGAAAACTGCCATCTGCCTTAAACCAGCGAATCAAACCAATCCATTTTGCGACAAGCGGCAGGCCCGATGACAAGTGAGAGACTGGTTTTTCTGCGTCTCCTCCCAATACTAATGTCGGGTAAAGTGCCGTAATTGGAGGCACATTTGTCAAGGCTGACAAATGCACCATGCAGTTGTATTTTGAGCTAATATAATCTGTTCCCAGTTCCCCGGCTTCTTTGAGCAAATTGTTGTCTCGACCGAGAATGCTGGCAGTTGAAAAATAAATTACTTGTTGGCAAGTCTGTGGCGAAAGTAGTTGAATTAGCCGGAGAGTTTTGGTTACGTTAACGTCAAACACTTCTTGAGTTCCTCCCCAAGCAGTGGCAGCTAAAATTGCGACATTAATTGTTTGCAGAAGTTCGGCGTGTCGATCGATATCTCGCATATCGCCTTGTATTATATGGATGCCGGGGCGGGCTTTCCAGTCAAATTTTAATTTTTCGGGGTTGCGAACTAAGAGGTAAAGTTCGTGGTTTGTTTCTTGAATCAAAGTTTCGGCCATGTAGTGACCGATACAGCCACTTGCACCCGTCACAAAAATTTTTTTGGAGTTCATTTTGCCGCAGGGGAAGAGGGAGGATTTGACGCTTTTAAGGGCGGTAGGGAAACGGCATTGCCGTGTCCTTTTTTCACGGTAGGGAAACGGCATTGCCGTGTCCCTACAAATATTGTGTGTTTTTGTTACTCGTTACCAGGCTCTGACCTGGTAACGCATATCCGGAGGCTCTGCCTCCATTTTACGCGAGGCAGAGCCTCTGGATATGGGTTCACCAGGCATAGCCTGGGAACCAGTTAAAACCAGTTCGCAATCAATTTCAAGCAGCAACTGCAAGCAATTTGTCGGCTTGTTTTGCGGTTTCAAAGAAGAAACGCACGTTATCTTCCGGAGTTCCCGGCAATACGCCGTGTCCCAAATTGAGGATGTGTCCGCGATGACCGGCTTTGCGAATTGTATCAAGAATTCGATCGCGAATAAACGGTTGAGAACCAAACAACACGCCAGGATCGAGATTTCCCTGAACGTTCATGTTGGGGCCCAAACGCTTGCGCGCGTCGGCCATATCCACTGTCCAATCGACGCTGACGATATCCGCGCCGGATGTTGCCATACGTTCGAGGATGCCGGCACTTCCAGTGACTAACAGAATTAGCGGGGTGTCGGGATGGGTTTTTTTGACTTGCTCGAACACCTGTTTCTGGTAAGGTAGAGCGAAGGTGTCGTAGTCTTGCGGGGACAGTTGGCCGGCCCAGGAGTCGAACATTTGCACTACTTGCGCGCCGCAGTCGATTTGATAGCGCACGTAAACGGCGATCGCATCTGCGAATTTCGACAGCAACTGATGCAGTAAAGTTGGATCGGAAAATGCCATGTTTTTGATGATGGCATAATCCTTAGAACCTTTGCCCTCAACCGCATAGGCGGCCAGCGTCCACGGCGCGCCCACAAAGCCGAGCACGGTGGATTTGTTGCCGACTTCTTCGCGCAGGGATTTCAGGATAGTTTTGATAAACGGCAAGCTTTCTTCCGGGTTCAGCGGTTGCAGGTTGTCGATTTGCTGCTGAGTGCGGATGGGTGAGTGGATAATCGGGCCTTTGCCTTCGGCGATGTCCATGTCGATGCCCAAACCGGGCATGGGGGTGACAATATCGGAAAACAGAATTACGCCGTCGGGTTGAAACGCGCGCCACGGCTGAAGGGAAACTTCGATTGCCACTTCGGGAATTTCGGAACGTTCGCGAAACGAGGGATACTTTTCTCGCAAA
Source organism: Microcoleus sp. TY_ISSM_2_bin.22 (assembly GCA_025937335.1). Classification (GTDB taxonomy): domain Bacteria; phylum Cyanobacteriota; class Cyanobacteriia; order Cyanobacteriales; family Microcoleaceae; genus Microcoleus. Next base: position 4,752 of record JAICRN010000220.1, on the reverse strand, counting down.
TCTCGATAGGCTTTCATGTAGCGACCGGCTTGGCGCATCATCCACACGGGCGGGCGGTCTAGGGTTTCGCCGCGGGCTGCCCGCAACAACAAGGGAACTTCATTATTTAATGCCGACATTTTAACTTTTCTCTACCTTAGATATTTCAATGCCTTTGGTAGCTTACCACTGTGCGATCGTCCTTTTCGACAAAATCTTGTGTGTACAAATGTGTATTTTGTCATGACCAAAGAAAGTGAGGCGAGGGTCAATCGATTTTAGATTTTAGATTTTAGATTAAAGAATTGAAGGATTGACCCCACGGATAAATTCGGGGGCTCCTTTCTCGGATACAGGTTTTTTATTTCTGGATCGCGAGTCTGCTTTCGGAATGAATCCGGGGGCTTGTATCCTGGATGCTTGATTGTCAGAGATCGACTGTATGTAAAGGATTGGTATAAATCCTGTGTATGCGCAAAGAAACCGGGTTTCTTCGTAGAAACCCGGTTTCCGATCCCGCGCTACAGTTTGACCTACTTACCTCGTTACGCACACTCCGCCTACGGATACGCGACATTGATCGCCGCCCGCATCGAATCTACTATCATTCAGCCTAGCCGACTCTAAATTTCTAGTCCGCGAATTGTAATAATAATCTCCCGCCGGAAACCTTCTATTCGGGACAGCGCAGTAAGTTGAATCTTGATAGCCATCGTCAAACCTTACTCTCACCATAGAACGTCTCTCGCGACAATCAACAGACCGCAAGTCAAAATCATCTTGCAAAAGCCGTTCTACGTCATATCGATCGTTATCTCGCCCGCTGTACCAATCGTCCCGCGAATTGCGAGATCGTCTGCCGTCCCCATCAATTCCCGCAACTTCCAGCGTGTAGCTACCGCCTCTGGCAGCATCTTTTGCTAATACTAAAAGCTTGTAATCACCACTACGGGGAATTTGATAATTAAAAGAACGGTCTTGTGTAAAGGCGACTTGTTTGTTGTTACCGTAAAACAGCACCATAACGGGAGTAAAACCGCGACTTCTATCTGTGTCTAAAAACACTTCAATGTTATCGCCTTCCCGAGCACTGAAAGTGTATTCTTGACCCCGCAATTCTTCCGTCGGAGATCCCGGTGTCCACATATTTCGGAAACGGTAAATCGGCGAAGTGCGGCGAATTACTCCATCTATGCGCTCGTTATTCCGTATCTGTTCGCCAACAGCACTAGAGGAAATACCAGTAAGTGCCAATCCTGTAACTAGGAATGCGGCAGCAATACTGTTTAACAAGTTGTGTGCTTTCATATCAACCTCTCGAAAATTTTAAAATCTTTTTGCTTTTTTGGTGCCGACATTTGCATACACAATCCATTTTAAATGTAATTTCTGCCAACCGTGTCAACCTCACCCAACCAGACTCTTTAGCGGGTGCAAAATCGATAGCTAAAGTCACAGACGTTTATCCCCATTCTAAAGTTGCGATTTATCGCCGCAAATCAGCAATCCCGATTCGGCGTCGAGACAAGCCGTAACTCCCATAGGTAAAGCAGCGTTGACGCCCTCGTGCCCGAAGGGCAAATCCGAGACAATGGGAATATTTAAGTCCCCCAGCCGATCGCGCAAAACTTCTTCAATGCTAAAACTAGGAATACTCGGGTCAATCTCGCAGCGGCTGAAGCGCCCCAAAGCAATGCCCCGCACTCCTGCGAAAGCCCCCGCCATCCGCCACAAAGTCAGCATTCGATCGACCCTGTAAGGAGCCTCGGAAACATCCTCAAATGCGAGAATAACCCCCGTCAAATCCGGTTGATACGGGGTTCCGAGCAAATGAGAAGCAACCGTCAGATTCGCAGGAAACAGCGGCCCGGTGGCTTGTCCGCTGCCCCATCCTTTACCTTGCAAAGATTGTAAGGGACGACCTTCGATGCAGTCAAAAAGTCGATCGACAGACCAATCCGGTTCATCCGCCAAAGTTGTCAGCATCGGCCCGTGAACGCCCCAAATCCCCAATTTCTCGTGATTCCACAGCAAAGCAGTAATGTCGGAAAAGCCGATTAACCATTTCGGCGAATGGGAATCGGGAGTTGGAAATTGCGAGTTTTCCGGCTTTCCCACTTTTCCTTTTTCCAAAAGTCTAGTGCTGCCGAAACCGCCTCGAACACAGAGAATACCGCGACAATCCGGGTCATTGAGGGCATCTGCTAGGTGTCGGACGCGGCTTTCGTCGGAACCTGCCAAATAACCCCAGCGATCGTCAAAACCCGGTGTTAATTCAACTCGATAGCCGCGAGATTTCCAAATTTCTACACCCTTTTCAAAGTTGGTTGATTCTCGCAAAGTGCCACTAGGGGCAACTACTTTGAGCAAATCTCCTGGTTGCAGAAATTTTATGTTAGTCATTAGGTTGATTATTGACTGTTGACTGTTGACTGTTGATTGTTAACCTTTGGCTTTTTTTAGTGAGTTAAGATAGGCATTAAGTTTTGGTGAAAGTTCATTTAATAAAGGATGCACTCGATCGATTTGTTCTTGAGTCAAAAGATTGCGAGCGTATGCAAGCCTCAACCTATGTCTTGTTTCGTTTAATGAACCCAAGAGCAATTTTCACAAAACGCTGATTATCTTGATAGCTATAGCGTCCATGTCCTTCTGCAATATTAGCACCAACACTATCCGCCGATCGCACTATTTGTTTGCCCATCGTATCCTTCGCAAAGTCGTCCCACTTTTTAACACTAAACCATATTTCGTATGATCTTTTTTCAGCTAATAGATCAACTTGTAGCTGTTGAAAGCTTTCCATATTAGCTTCTTTAAATAGTTGATGGCAAACCATTGACTGTCAACGGTCAACGGTCAACAGTCAACCGTCAACAATTAAGGCAAAGTTAGAATTTCCACCCCAGAATCAGTAACAGCCAGAGTGTGCTCGAATTGAGCCGAAAGCTTTCCATCTTGCGTGATCGCAGTCCAACCGTCTGCCAAAATTTCCACTTCCCAAGTACCCTCATTAATCATCGGCTCGATCGTAAAAACCATGCCTTGTCTGAGCTTCTTTCCCGTACCCCGCTTGCCGTAGTGCAGAATTTCCGGTTCGGTGTGAAAGACTCGGTGAACCCCGTGCCCGGCAAAATTTCGCACTACCGAAAAACCCTGTGCTTCAGCATATTCTTGAATCGCTGCACCGATGTCCCCGGTACGAGCACCCGGTTTAACTTCAGCAATTCCTCTTCTGAGACATTCCTCAGTTACTTCCACTAACTTTTTAGCGACAGGCGAAGGTTTCCCAACAAAAAAAGTTTTGGAAGTATCGCCGTGATAACCATCTACTAAAGGCGTTACATCAATATTAATAATGTCACCTTCTTTAAGAATTTGTTTAGCATTCGGGATGCCGTGACAGACAACTTCATTGACGCTTGCACACAGAGATTTTGGAAATCCTTTATAACCTAGCGGAGCGCTTTTTGCTCCGTGTGCCAAAGTCCAGCGTTCGGCTTCGTCGTTAATTTCGAGAGTGCTGACACCCGGTTTTACCATCGGTTCGAGATGTAGCAAAAGTTGAGCTGCTAAGCGACCGGCTTGGCGCATTTTTTCTATTTCTCTACTGGATAAAAGCACTAAACGTTCGGTTGCCATAGTTTTTTCTGTTTTCTTTTTTTCTGGTCGATTAAGAGTTTATTTAACTCAATTTTAGAATAGATTTGAACCAGCGTTCAAAACGATCGCCCAAAGCTCCCAAAGAGTATTCTACCTCTGCTTGTCGCCGGCAAGCGCTGCGGTCAATTTGGTCTAAGCGGGCGATCGCACCTACCAAGCCATTTACACTGTCAGGCTCCACTAAAAAGCCCGTCAGTCCGTCTCGAACAATTTCGGCAGGCCCCCCGCGCTCGTAAGCAATCACAGGCACACCGCACGCTAAAGCCTCGATCGCGACATTTCCGAAAGCTTCCACCCAGCGCGGCGTCATCAACAATGCTCGGCACTGCCGGACTTGCTCTTGCATTTGGGTTGTTGTCAAAAATCCTAAATATTCTACCGGAGCATCCGGGTAATCTGCACAAATTTTTTGCCAATAATCCTCATCTTGCATTTTGCCCATAATTTTGAGAGGAATGCCTGTAATTTTCGCTGCTGCCACTGCATCTTCTAAGCCTTTTTCCGGGGCGATGCGGCCCAGCCAAGCTAATTTGGGTTCCGGTTGGCTGGCAAATTCGTACAGCGATAAATCGATGCCGCTTCCCAACAACTGACATTTGCCGGCAAAGGCAAAGGTTTCGGCTTGGGAAAGAGTGTAAACTCCGATCGTACCGGGAAACTCTACTGCTATTTGTCCGGCAATGCGATCGAGCGATCGCGAAAGCGATCCCATACTGATAAAATGGGCGGTCGGAGTTCTAAAAAATGGCGTCAAATAAAACGGCAGCCAATCGTAGGCAAAGTTAACAATGACATCCCATTCATCCTGAACTTTGCGAGCGTATTCCCACATATTCGCCAGTACAGCATCGGCGGGCATCACAATAGCAGCATTGTAATCTTGTGTTTGGGCGGTTACTTGCAAATCGCCTGTTATTTCGATTACTGGAATTGATTCTAAGACTGAACCTACTGGTGCTACCACTGCTATTTTATGACCTCGGCGGTGCAATTCTTTAGCGATGTTGAGGACTGTAAGTTCTACTCCGCCGCCCAACCCCGAACCGAGTTGACCGACCGAAGTTGACAGGAACAATATTTTTAAATAGTCAGTAGTCATTAGTCATTAGT
>JAICRN010000770.1 GCA_025937335.1 Microcoleus sp. TY_ISSM_2_bin.22 | reverse complement strand
TCCGGGGGATTGCATCCTGGATGCTTGATTGTCAATAGCCTACACAGGTCGATCGGTCAATCGATTTTAGATTTTAGATTTGAGATTTGAGATTTGAGAATTGACCCCACGGATGAATCCGGGGGCTTGTATCCTGGATGCTTGATTGTCAACCGCAGTAAAATTGTCCAGGACGCGCTCATATCTCAGAAACCTGCTTTCTTCCCAAATTCTTCGTTACTAAGCGCAGAGCGTCGTATAAACCGGGTTTCTTGATATATTTTGGCGAATACCGGAGGAACTCAATCTTTGGGATAAAATCGCTTGTTTTCTGTAGAATATTCCCAGGCGATCGCCTCTGGGTCTTTTTCGCGGCTCCACTGAGCAAACTCCGGCTTAAGTTTCCACTTGCCGATCGTAGTTGCGTGAACTTTGAACCTGCGGGAGAGTTCCGTTTGGGTAAAAGAGATTTTGGGCTTTTCAGGAGTCTTGGTTTGAGCAATGGGGAATAAATTTGGTTTTTTATCTTGTGCTTTTTCCCGATTTATGGGAGGTTCTTGAACAGCTATTGTCGCATTAAGTGTTTCGCTTTGATTGACAGTTGGAGCTATTTGAAAATAATACAAAATTCCACCTTGTTCTGTCACTTCAAAATCTGCTGCAAACTCAAAAGCCCGTTCGTCGAGATACTCTTGAACCTTTTCTCCGGGCAGTTTCGCATTCATCGCCAAATCCAAAGCCGTAACTCGCCCTTTATTTTCCTTAATCAACTTGTAGAATACCGAGTCTAAATGAGCGAGTTTATGTTTTTGCTGCTGCTGGTAGAGCCTGTAAGCCAAAGCAACGCCGACTGTGGTGGCGATCGCCCAAAACATCTTTCCCGACTCGAAACTGGCAACCGCCGTCAAGGAAATAGGCAAAAGCAGGGTAAGATATCCCCAAATGCTTCCCTTCTTTAGGTTATTGCTGTTTTTGACCATAGTTCCCAAACAGGTACGTAGTTTAGCTTAGTAGAGCGTGTCTGAATGCCGCGAAAGTTTTTCGACAGTCGATATATCGATCGGCCCGCTGACACACCCAAAAACGGATACTGTGCCGCGTACACTAGCCTTGTGGACAATCCCTAATTTTAGACCAAAGTTCCAGCTCCTTTGATTCAATGTCGCAAGTAAATCGAAAATCGAAAATCGAAAATCGAAAATCGAGTGACGCACTCTACGACAAAATCCCAGAATCTACTTTTTTTTGCAACCGAGGATTCATGTACTTTTTTCGCAAACAGATTGCCATCTTGCTGATAGTTGTTGCTTGCTGTACGCTGACGATTAGTTGCAGCGATAGCCGAGCTGTCCAGTGTACTAAATTTACTGAAATTGTCAACAAAGGCAACGCTCTCATTGATGTTGATAAAGACAGCAACGATGCTGCAACGACCGACAATTTAGCTAAAAATTTGAACCTGATAGCGAATGACCTTGAGGATCTGCGAATAACAGATCCAACCCTCAAAGAAATTCAGGAGCCATCGGTTAAATCCTTCCAGGAAATTAGTCAAGCACTCGGCGACATAAGCAAAAGCCTTCAGGCTGGAAATCTCGCTTCTACAAGTATAGAAGGTCGAGAGCAAATCCAAACAGCTCAAGCAGATATTATTAGAGCCGGACAGCAGGCGTATCAAGCAGCCGCAAATCAAGACGCTTTGACTAGCAAACTGATTAATTATTGTAAGAGCGATCGCTAAAGGCTAAGAGTTTTGAGTTTTGAGATTGCTTTGCGGAGCGCCAACAGCGCACAGGGGGTAAATGAGCTTGAGGAATGCGTCGCCTTCACTTAGCATATACCCCTTTCCCATTACCCCTTTCCAATTACCCAGTTTAGTGATGAATTTCTAAATTCAAAATATAGCGACCGAGTTGTACTTTCTCCGACCACAATTCGTATTCTAACCGCAAGTGTTCCGGTTCCGGCTTTCCTGTCAGCGTCAAATTGCGGGTGAAGTTGCGCAGCCGCAACTGTTCGGGAGTCGCCAGCGAGTTACCCTGAAGCCAATAACGACTCAAGCCGTACATTCCTCGCTCCCAGCAGTGTCGGTAACTGTATTTGCCGTTTCCTTGCATGGTCATAATGACTCGATAGGGCGAAACTTCTAGCCATAGCAAGCGGGGTTTTGTAGTTGGGGGCAAGATTGTAACTTGCTCGCCAGATTCGTCGGAGTCGTCGGAAAATTGGCGATCGATGATGGCTGGTTCATGCAACAACAAGTGAAAGCGATCGCGGTCTTTTTGATAAAGCGTACCAGCGGTTTCAACAACTGACCACAACGGTAAATCTGTGGATACCAGCGATAAACTTACAGGCTTGCGGTGATGC
>JAICRN010000219.1 GCA_025937335.1 Microcoleus sp. TY_ISSM_2_bin.22 | reverse complement strand
GGCTGAGATTCAACAAGAGATGGTGAAATCCGAACAAGGCGTGAAGATTTCTGAGTTGAAAGCGAATTCTCAGGTGAAACAAGCTCAAGGCGAAGCTGAGTCGATTCGGGTGAAGGGAAATGCTCAAGCTGAAGCTTATCGCGCGGGTGTTGTGGCTTTGGGAGGTTCGGGTTATACGGCTTTGCAGTTAATGCAAATTATAGGCGATCGCAACGTGCGAGTTGTGCCGGATGTTGCGGTTAGCGGCAACGGTAGCGGTGGCGGTTTGGTTGACGGTTTGCTGGGGATGATGATGTGGAATCAAACGAGCAAAAATGGAGAAAATGGAGGAGAATTACCTGTAGTTAAGTTACCGAAATCGGAACCTGCGGCTAAGTTATCAGTAGCCGAGGTGAATTCTGTTAAGCCGCCGGCATCTCGCGCTAATTCCCCTGTTGCGAATTCTGAGGCTGATATTGATTCGCTGTTTGATGAATTGCCGTTTGACGATCGCTCTTTTAGTTAGGCTGTGCATTTTGTAATGAGCACTGTAGGGACGGGTTCACCAACCATCTGTGCCTAAAACAGATAATCTCATAAACCCGTCCCCGCCCAACCGTAAATCCCCATCTACCTCTTTCAAAATACAAGGGGAAGCATTGGAAATTCAAGCAGTTGTTTTGACTTGATGCAGCGGAAAGAAAACAGCCAGCGAGACGCCGAAAAACTCTGCCAGTTTTTGTATGTGTTCGGTTGTAAGTTGGCGCTTTCCACGGAGGATATCAGAGACAATAGACTCGGTTTTAAAAATAGGAACTAGGTCTTCTTGTCTGAGTTCAAAGTCTTCTATTAAAGCCTTTAAAAGTTCTACTCCGTAAATGTCAGGTATGGGTTCTAAAGTTTGCTCGTACTCATAAACCAGAGTTCCTAGTACATGAAGGTAGTCGCGTTCGTCTGAAGTCAGTTCGCCTTTGTCCAACAGAGAGTCGATCGCTTCTTGAGTGGCCATTAACTCCTCCTCAGCAGTTATGGGTCGCGGCGGAAATGTTTTGAGTAGTTCGATATAAGCGCTAGACTTGTTCATGGGAGTATCCTATATTAAGCAAGTAATATTTTATCATTATAGTTAAATAATTTGATGGTTTAACCGCAGATAAATGCCGATTAACGCGGTTATAATTTAGTTATTTATCCCTCATAACTTTTGAGGCAATTCCTCGCTCTTGAAAACTTTGTACCGATCGCAGTACAATCGATCGATATTGCATCTGAGGAATCTCCCCATGTCAGAACAGTTTTCCACTGAGATTAGCGATCGCATCTGCACTCACATGAACGAAGACCACGCTAGCGCTGTCGTGCTATATGCTCAAGCATTTGGCGACCAACCGCAGGCAACGGAAGCTCAAATGCTCGCTATTGATGCCAACGGCATGGATTTAACCGCTAAAGTCAATGGCGAAACAGTGCCCGTCAGAGTAAATTTCGATCGCACTTTAAAAGACGCCGAAGATGCTCACCACACTCTCATTGAAATGGTGAAACAAGCTCGAAAAGTTGCTAAGTAGCAAACTACTCACTATTCTGTTATAATTTTAACGTTTGCAGTACGGACTTTAGTCTGCTTTAATAGTTGTTAACGACTCAAGTTCTTAGTACAAACCTGTAGTTCGGTTAATTTTTTTAAGGACTAAAGTCCTGACTGCCAACACAATATTTAATAAAGTTTAATTTATCTCTAAAATATCAAATAAAATGACAGAATCTTCCTCCCTACCCAGAAAAATTGATGCCGTCAAGGGCAGTCAAAATAACCCTTTCGAGGCACTGGTAAAGCGACTAGATTTGATGATTCGCGCCCGCTATTCGCTGCTGTACATTGTCGGCGCGGAGGAGGAACCGGTCGAAGCCGTAATTGCCCAAGTAGCGCTGCAAGTAACTCCCGCGCGCCGGGTGTTGTTCTGGGATCTCGTGCGGGGCTGGGAGGATAACGGTTCTGGGAAAGGTTCGGTAATGGCGGCGCTCGATCGCGTCAGCAAAACTGCTGTTGAAGAATATACCATATTTGTACTGCGGGATTTGCACCCTATTTTGAAATATCCATACAGCGAAAAAAGCGCGGCGGTAGTGCGAGAATTGCGGAATTTAACGCGGGAATTGAAGCGCAGCAAAAAAACTATAGTTCTTACTTCTCACACGCTGGAATTGCCGGAGGAATTGAAAGAAGAAGTCACAGTAATTGATTTTCCTTTGCCCAACGTGCAAGAAATCGACAGTTTAATTTCCCACGTTGTAGAAAAGCCGCAACAGTTGCAAGTTAGCGGTTTAGCAAGGGAACAGTTGGTTAAAGCTTGTCAGGGTTTGAGCCGCGCTAGAATCGGGCGGGTTTTGGCTAAAGCTTTGGCCGCCAAACAGCAAATTAACGAGTCAGATATTGACGGAGTTTTGGAGGAAAAACAGCAAGCAATTCGCCAAACGGGAATTTTGGAGTTTTTTAACTCCAGAGAATCCCTAAAAAGTGTGGGGGGATTGGAGAATTTGAAGCAGTGGGTAAAGATGCGGCAAGATGCTTTTACTGACGAAGCGCGTCGCTACGGTATACCGAATCCGAAAGGAGTTTTGTTAGTAGGAATTCAAGGCACTGGCAAATCTTTATCTGCGAAAACTATTGCTTGCGAATGGCGTTTGCCGCTGCTGCGGTTGGATACTGGGAGATTGTTTGGCGGCGTGGTCGGGGAAAGCGAAAGCCGCGTCAGGCAAATGATACAATTAGCAGAGGCGATCGCACCTTGCGTTTTGTGGATCGATGAAATAGACAAAGCCTTCGGCAACATTATCAGCGGCACCGACGGCGATTCGGGAACTTCGCGCCGGGTATTCGGCAGTTTGATCACTTGGATGCAGGAAAAAACCAGTCCGGTGTTTATCGTCGCAACTGCAAATAACGTGCGGATTTTGCCGGCTGAGTTGCTGAGAAAAGGCAGGTTTGATGAAATTTTCTTTTTAAATTTGCCCTCAGAATCGGAACGGCAAGATATCTTTAAAGTGCATTTGCAGCGTTTGCGGCCGACTAGATTGCGCGAGTTTGATTTGGGGGTTTTGGCGAAGTGCGCTGAGAATTTTAGCGGTGCAGAAATCGAGCAAGTTGTAATTGACGGATTGTACCGGGCTTTTGGCACTTTTGTCAACGGACAGCGCCGGGATTTAATGACTGAGGATATTTTGAGGTCGATCGAGGATACAGTACCTTTAGCTGCGATCGCGCGATCGCAAATTGAAGATTTGAAACGGTGGGCGGCGGAAGCCGGCGCGAGAACAGCTTCTAACGATACTCACTTAATTGATGAATTGAAACGCTACAGCCAGCAGCGAAGGGATGCGGACAATTAACCCCACTTGTAGGGTGCGTCAGCTAATCGCTGATTCATATCGCAAAAATCCCGCTAGTTGAGGCACTTTCCCACTGGTACGGTGCCTCATATCGTTTCCGGTTGCATCGGAATGATAGTTCGGACACGGCGCCGTGTCCTGACTGTGGGTAATATTAATTCCAATGCTACCGGAGTTGATATCAGTTCATTGATGATTCATTATTGCAAAATCACGCTACCTGACGCAGCCTACTACTACAAACCCAACCTAAAAATATCCGCATAAATAGAATTTCCCTCAACCATTCTCCCCGCATCCGGCGAATCGTAAACCACTAACAGCGAATTCTGCCCCCCCAAATACGGAAACAGCGACAACCCCTCAGCATTGTCCGTACCAACCTTAAAAGGCAAGTCAAACAATACCTCCAAATCTCCCCCATCTTGTCCAGTAATACTGTCGCCCGATCGCCCTAAAATTCCCTTTAACCGAAAAACCCTCATCGCCCCAGATAAAGTCATCGTCGGCCCAGCTAAAACAATCAAATCTTCCCCATTCCAGCACAATTCTCGCACGCCCAAACCGTTCAAATCGACAAAATGTTTCTTGTATAATTTCCCTCCTTCCCCAATCGCCTTAAGCCTTAAAACTCCCGGTTCTGCCTCTTCAACTTCTATCTCTAAAATTATCGCCCAACCCCGCAGCACCGGCCCCCGCAAACCCAGAAAAATGCGATCGCCCCGCACAGCTAACCCTTCAATATCAAAGCCATTTTCTTTACTCGGAATCGGCACAGATAAATATAGACCGAGGTGCCTGTCATCTTTGAGCGCGTCTGTCAGCAAATTGCCAGTTTCTGTCCGCTGAAGGCATCCAACTTTCTGTTCCCTTTGATTGTCTGGATGGGAAATTGACTCGCACAAAATCCCGTCTTTCATAGGAATGCGCGCCAGCAAATAGCGGTTGACCTCTGTCACTATTTGTGCTAATCTTTCAATGTCTTTGCCAGGGTTTTTACCTTTAGTTTTTTTGCGTTTTGTGCTGTGAGAACCGACCAACCAAAGATAATCGGTGCTGAAATCAATTCCTTCAATATCGATTTCGGATTCTCCAGATAGATCGATAAAATCTGCGATCGCAAATCTTTGATGTTCTCCAAAAATATGAGGTTCCACAGGCGACAAACGCTCGATCGAAGTCGTTTCATCGGAACCCAGCCACAAATGGCCATCGGGAGTTAAAGCAACAGCGGATAAGTCTGTAATAATATCAGCGACTTCGCTGTTTAATTGCAGCATCAGCCGGCCGAGCAAAAAGGATTCTGGCATAATTATTAGGATCTAAACTATTCTTAGGGTAAGTCATTATAGTTAAATCTGCTTGAAACTCATAGGTTGCACCATTCTCAATCAGGTTTTTATGGGCGGGCTAGGTGCAACGGCCCACAAGAAAAAAAATTCATCTGTTGTGGAACAGACCCAAAAGCCTGTTTATGACGGGCAGGATGCCCAACTCCTACTCCCCACAAGAAAATTTAATTTTTGTGGAACAGGCCCGAAAGCCTGTTCATGACAGAGGTGCAAGATGTGAGTTAAAACCGATTGAAAACTAAAACAGAAAACTAAAACAGATATCCTCCTCAGGCCTCATACCGAGGAATTCCTCTTTCAGACAGGGATTTTTAACCCCAGGCCCTCCAACCGCAGCCGGCGGTGATGATTCCGCAAACCGAACCTCCACAGACGGATAACACCCTAATTGAAACATTAACATTGCCGTTACGTTTCGTTACGATAAGGAGACAGAGAGAAAAACCTCTCCTTCGTAAAATCAGAGGTAGCCATTATGAACGGTACATTTCGCGTCGGCAACCTGTTTGGGATTCCCTTCTTTGTCAACGCATCTTGGTTCCTAGTTCTGGGTTTAGTAACCTGGCAATACGGCGGTGCACTAGCTGCCCTGTTTCCCACATTGGGCCCCGTAGCGCCCTGGATGCTGGGATTATTGGCAGCGTTGCTGTTATTTGCTTCCGTCTTAGCCCACGAATTAGGACACAGTTGGGTAGCCATCAAACAGGGAATTGGCGTGAAATCAATTTCGCTATTTCTGTTTGGCGGACTGGCTAATTTAGAAAGAGAATCCAAAACCCCAGCCGAAGCGTTTTGGGTAGCCATTGCAGGCCCGTTGGTCAGCTTATTGTTATCCGGTTTGTTAACAGCAATAGGTATCGGTGCTGGTCTCACAGGCCCCGCAGCCGCCATCGTCGGACTTTTAGCTTCCATCAACTTAGCTTTAGCCTTATTTAACTTAATTCCCGGTTTGCCCCTCGACGGCGGCAACATCCTCAAAGCCATCGTCTGGAAAATTACCGGCAACCCTTACAAAGGTGTAATTTTTGCCAGCCGCGTCGGTCAAATAATTGGTTGGATCGCCATCGGTACAGGCATATTCGGCAATATTTGGAATTTAGTAATCGGTTGGTTCTTGCTGCAAAATGCCGGTCAATCTGCCCAATATGCCACAGTCCAAAATGAACTGGCAGGCTTGACAGCTGCAGATGCTTTGACCCCCGAAAGCCCGATCGTCTCCCAAGACTTGTCCCTCAGAGAATTTGCCAACAATTACGTGATCGGTAAGGCTCAAACATGGCGCAGGTTCTTAGTTACCGACGATGCGGGACAATTGGTAGGGGCGATCGACCTTGACGACCTCAAAACCGTTCCTACCGGAACCTGGCCCGAAGTTTTAGTTAAAGAACTCCTGAAGCCGATCGAATTTTCCACAACAGTCAAACCAGAATTGTCCCTCCTCGAAGTCGTCACCCTTCTGGAACAGTTAAAAGTACAAGAACTCCCCGTCATTCGGGAAAACGGTGTCCTCGTCGGACTTGTAGAAAAAGCTGAAATTGCCCGCCTGCTGCAAAGACGAGCCCAAGCTAACCCTGCTTGATATCCTCAGATACTTGACAAATAATAGTTAACCCCCTCGATTTCCCCTGATTAAAAGGGCGATCGGGGGGCTTAACTGTTTTAGCTGCACAAAAGTCCAGTCAAACACTAAATTATTAGCTACAAATCAAGGATCGTAACTATAATAGTTTATCGATCATCTGAGCGAGGACGCTATGCCATCTCAGCACTTTTTCTCTCAATCCGAAACCACAGAGTCAAAAGTTCTGCCTGCTCTCACAAACCATATATTGCCCGACGCGATCGCGCCTCAACCAACCGCTCCATTAAACAATGCAGATCAGACTGTTTCAGCATCTCAAGATATCATTTACAAATTTTTTATATATCACATCAAAAACTCGACAGCCGAAGTAGTTTTGCAGCAATTTAAAAAAATATTTATCCACCTGATTCCTCCAGCCAACCCCAAATTAATTCAAGCTTTACACGCAATAATTGAATTTGACAGTCAACTAGAATTTAACAACTTATTTAAACGCTGCTGTTACATCTTATTAAATAACTGGATCACTCAGAGACAATACCAACTTGCTCGCGACTTAATTAAAATTATTAGCGAGAGAACCTTTAGCGAACCTCACCCGGACAATTGTCTCAAAATACTGAGAGTGTGGCTGACTAATTTTCTCAGCAGCAAAGACTATGAAGACCTCAAGTTATTTGTATTAAAGTACGCGGACTACCAGCCGCTACAAAATCACTGGACTTCTCGCTATCAGCCTTATTTGCTAGCCGCTCAATATCTAGATGCTAACAACGCCCCCGAAGAACGCCAAACTGCCAGACTATTGTCGCAGCAGCTCAAAGAAAAGTATAAGTTTGACCTAGCAATGTATACCTCTCGCTCTCAGTCTGCCGCATCTCAATTAAAAAATTCTCATAATCCCACACTTCTAGGAGATGAAGCCCTGCGTTTAATCAAACTAATTTTAGTCAATCGAGGAGCCTTCAGCTATCGCAGCTTAGCAAATATTTTTCTTAGTCAAAGTCAAAATATTACCTACAAGCAGTTTAAGGAATCTCTAATTAAGTATTTATTTGATTACCAAGGCAAATTTTTTCGCACAGATCTTTACCAAGCAAAAATAATTAATCTTTTAGAGATGTTTCATCCAGAAAATGACGGAGAATTTTTGAAGAGCGGCCTGCATCTAAGAACTTGCAATTATCTAATTAAATGTTTGACTGTGGAAAATTTCGGGGAACCAACAGCCTTATTTCTACTGTTCGCCACTCAACTAAATCCTTTAACACTAGCAATACTAATTCTCAAAATAATTTTGATTTCACCGCATTCCCGAACCTACTTTGAACTTTGTTGTGCTCGATTAATTCAATACTATCAAGATAACTCGGATACTGAATGCCAGTGGCTGATTAATTTTTTAGAAGTTAGCCAAATTGCTCTAACTATTTATGGAGAAAATGTTCAGTATAATTTAGTGAATATGTCAGACAAGCATGAAGAAGAACAGTTGTTTATTGACCTCAAAAACTGTCGAGTTTTTTCTCAACACAAACAACTCAGAAAAGATAAAGATTAGTCATCATTCATCATTCATCAGTCATTAGTCATTAGCTGCGCCTTGCGCACCCGACAGCAAATTTATAGGTAAGCTGTACTGCTAAATTGTATGTTGAGGGCGGGATTTACTGCCAAACCCTACTCCCCACAAGAGTGAAAGTTTATTTTACCATGCAATTTAAATGCGGATTAGCTTATGTAAACTTCTCCGGGAACAGTGTTCGCTAATTTATATAAGTTCGATCGGCTTGTGCTAGCTCTTGTGCGCTAGCATCGGGCATTTATCCCCTACCCAATATTTGCTCTCCCGCCGCCTTCATGAAAATAAATGCGCCGCCCGGAATCATCGCGGATACTCCAACCGGCAAATTTTCTACCAGTTGGGCAAATTTTTCTTCACTTTCTGCCAAAGCTTGAAAAGACTTTTTCAGTTGAGCTGCCATCTCGTTGAAAGACTCGGCTAATTCGCCGACTTCATCAAGCCTACTGACATCAACAGCGCGATCGAACTCTCTGGCGGCGATATCTTTAGCTGCT
>JAICRN010000044.1 GCA_025937335.1 Microcoleus sp. TY_ISSM_2_bin.22 | reverse complement strand
TTCCGGGAAGCCGATATTTTGGATGCTATGCACAAGCAGATCGGAGTGCGCTATATTTATGAAGATTCAGGTCAAGGAAATTTATCGGCAATCAAAGAGCGCGATCGCGCAATGACTGCGGCTGATTTCGTGAAATTGCCTGAGTCGCTGATAGCTGATTTAAGGCTGGTCATACTGAATGCAGATATGGATGAAATTGATAGATCGATCGAGCAAATTCGATTAAATGATGCAGTAACGGCAGGTGCGATCGGAACTTGTATAGAAAATTTTGAGTACGACAAAGTTTTAAAGTTAATATCTCAAACAAGAGCACATGAATAACGACCTTCCTAGCACCGCTCGCGGTAATATTTTAGTAGTTGACGACACCCCAGCTAATTTGCGGCTGCTAGCCGGAATTTTGAATAGGAATGGCTATAAAGTCCGCCCCGTACCTAACGGGGAGTTAGCGCTATCGGCGGCAAAAGGTATGCCTCCTGATTTGATTTTGCTGGATATTATGATGCCCGAAATGAATGGGTACGAAGTTTGCGAAAAAATCAAAGCTGATGAACGCACTCGCGACATTCCGGTAATTTTTATTAGCGCGATCAATGACGTACTCGATAAGGTCAAAGCCTTTGCTGTGGGCGGGGTTGATTATATTACCAAGCCCTTTCAGGTGGAAGAGGTTCTAGTTAGGGTAGAAACCCATTTAGCAATGTGCCAGTTGCAAAAAAAGCTCCAACAAAAAAACGATGAACTGACCCTCACTTTAGAGCAACTGCAAGCTACTCAGAATCAATTAGTGCAATCGGAAAAAATGGCCGCTTTAGGGCAACTGATTGCGGGCATTGCTCACGAAATTAATACGCCGCTGGGGGCGATTCGATCGTCTATTGGAAATATTACCAGCTTTTTGGATAAAAATCTCGAAAGTTTGCCAGTTTTTTTTAAGGAACTGTCAGCCGAACGCCAGCAAGATTTCTTGCGTTTGATGTACACTTCTAGTCAACAAAATTACTCTTTATCAACCCGAGAAAAACGAGAATTTAAAAAATGCGTCAAGCAGCAACTAGAGTCGCAAGGGGTTGACAATGCTGAGAGCCTTGCTAGCATTTTAGTCAATATCGGATTGCATGGAAATCTGCAAGAATTCTTGCCGTTGCTCCATGACCCAGACAGCCAAAATATTATAAAAACAGCCTACCAATTTGCTAGCATTCACAGAAGCGCGCGAACTATCGCTACCGCTACTGAACGGGCCGCAAAAGTCGTATTTGCCCTGAAAAATTATGCGCGTTACGATGTGAAGGGGGAAAAAATACAGGTTAATATTACCGATGGAATTGAAACTGTATTAACTCTTTATCAGAACCAGATCAAGCAGGGTGTGGAAGTCGTCAGAAACTATCAAGCTCAATTGCCGGCGGTACTGTGTTATCCCGACGAACTCAATCAAGTTTGGACAAATTTAATTCACAATGCCTTACAAGCGATGGACAATCAAGGAACTTTAACAATTGACGCGGTACACCAAGATACCAGCATTATGGTAAAAATTACTGACAGCGGTAAGGGAATTCCACCGGAGATTTTTATGAAAATTTTTGAGCCGTTTTTTACTACGAAACCTGCGGGAGAAGGCAGCGGATTGGGATTGGATATTGTCAAAAAAATAATTGAAAAACATCAGGGTAAAGTTGATGTGGAGTCTGTACCGGGTAAAACTGCATTTACAGTGTCTTTGCCGATTAATTTAACTGAGTAGGTAAAGCGCCGCAGACTGAAGTCTGCGGCTAAAAATTTGCAGTCTAACCGCGCAGAATGTAGAATTTGGAAAACGGTGTGCTTACCGATAGGGGTTGACCCTGCCACACTAAAGAAGGAAACTAGCGATGTCTAAACCAGCAATTTTGTGTGTTGACGATGAAGTAGGGGTGTTGGAAAGTCTGGAAATAGAACTGCAACAGGCATTTAACGGTACATATCTTTGGGAATTTGCTGAAAGTGCTGCCGAAGCCCTAGAGATTATTGAAGAGCTATGTGACGCAGAGGTTAATATTTTAGTGATTGTCTCTGATTGGTTGATGCCCGGAATGAAAGGAGATGAATTGCTGATTAAAATTCATCAAAAATATCCGCAAATTGTGACAGTTATGCTGACGGGGCAAGCAGATAAACAAGCAATCGAACGAACAAAAATCCAAGCAAATCTTCATGCTTTAATACCCAAACCTTGGCACAATCAAGAATTAATTGAAGCGATCAAGTCTGGTCTAGCAAATTTATGAAAAAACCAGTCATTATTTGTGTCGATGATGAGCAGACTATACTCGATAGTCTGGAAATAGACCTGCTACAAGCATTTGAAGATAAATATTTAATTGAAACGGCTCAAAGCGGCGAAGAAGCTTTAGAGCTGCTGTCAGAACTTTTAGCTGAAGATTATGAAGTTCCTTTGGTTATTTCCGATCATATCATGCCTAATATGAAAGGAGACGAGCTATTAAGGAGCGTTCACGGTATCTCACCTAACTCTCTCAAGATTATGCTGACCGGGCAGGCAGATTTGGAGGCGGTAGCCAATGCTATTAACTATGCTAAATTGTACCGATACATACCTAAACCTTGGCAATGTGATGACTTAAAATTAACTGTTACTGAAGCAATATACAGATACTTTCAAGATAAAAAATTAGCTGAAAAACAAGTAGAACTTCAACAGATGAATCAGGAGTTGGTAAAATTAAACCGCAAGCAGGCAATGCTGATTGCCCAACTCCACGAAAACGAAAGTCGGTTGACGCAATACCTGGAAGCTATGCCGTTAGGGGTGTGCGTGCTTGATGCGAACGGTCAATCTTTTTACGCAAATCAGAAGGCGCGGGAGGTATTTGGCAAAGGCACTGTGCCGCATATTAATTCTGAGCAAAAAGCAGCAATTTATCAATTTTATAAAGCGGGAACTAATCAGAGATGTCCCGTGGAAGAATTGCCAATTATGCGGGCGCTTCGGGGCGAAAATGTGCGGACTGAGGATGTAGAAATTCGTACAGCTAATAAGATTATTCCTGTAGAGAGTTGGGCGACTCCAATTTATGATTCTACAGGCGACATTTCCTATGCGATTATTGCTTTTAGTGATATAACTGAACGCAAACAAGCTGAAGTGGCGCTAATTCAAGCTGAAGAGAAGTATCGCGGGATATTTGAAAATGCTCTAGAAGGTATTTTTCAGACGACGCCGGACGGACATTTTATCAGTGCGAATCCTGCTCTGGCAGAAATTTACGGCTACGATTCCCCGTCAGAATTGATAGAAAGTATTAATGATATTCAGCAGCAATTGTACGTGGAACCGAACCGCCGTCAAGAGTTTCTGGCGCTGATGAAACAGCACGGTACTCTGTGTGAGTTTGAGTCTCAGGTTTACTGTCGAGATGGCAGCATTATCTGGATTTCTGAGTATGCGCGCACAGTTTATGATACTAACGGTGAAGTCCTTTACTATCAGGGTTTTGCTAAGGATATTAGTTTGCAAAGACAGGTGGAAGTGGAACGAATCAGGTTTACTAATGATTTAGAAAAAGCTTTGGCAGCAGAAGAAAATTTAAATCAGGCCCTGTCAGAAAATGAAAGCCGATTAACTCAATTCCTGGAAGCAATGCCGGTAGGAATAGTTGTTGTAGATGGTCAGGGTAAACTTTTTTACATGAATTCTTGGGGCGAAAGGATACTAGCCCAAGATTTAATTTCGGATGTGGGTACTGACAAATTTCCTGAAGCTTATCATTTTTACGACGCTGGAACTAATCAATTGTATCCGAGGGATCGGCAACCGATTGTTCGGGCGTTGGGGGGAGAATTTGTGCGTATGGATGATATAGAAATTCATGGCTCGGATCGGATTGTGCCGATCGAGGTTTGGGCGACTCCAATCTACGACGAACGGAAAAACATCGTTTACGCGATCGCCGCTTTTCAAGACATCACGGAACGTCTAGAGGTAGAAACCGAGCGCCGTCAATTCACAGACGAGTTAGAAAAAGCTTTAGCAGCGGAAGAAAAATTAACAGATGCTTACGGGCGGTTTGTGCCGCACGAATTTCTCCACTTTCTGGGATATGAAAGTATTCTGGAAGTCAAATTAGGCGATCAGGTACAGAAAGAAATGTCGGTGCTGTTTTCAGATATTCGCGATTTCACTTCTCTTTCTGAAACGATGAATCCCGAAGAAAATTTCAAATTTATTAATGGTTATTTGTCGCGGATGGAACCGGCAATTACTGACAATTTTGGTTTTATTGATAAATACATTGGCGATGCGATTATGGCACTGTTTAATGGCAGTGCAGACGATGCTGTGAAAGCGGGAATTGCTATGCTAGAACAGCTTAACGAGTATAATATTAGTCGCAATCGACCCGATCGCCCGCCGCTGCAAATTGGCATAGGGATCAATACGGGTTGTTTGATGTTAGGCACGGTTGGTGGCCAAAGTCGGATGGACAGCACGGTGATTAGCGATGCGGTAAACTTAGCCTCCCGCGTGGAAACTTTGACGAAAGAGTATGAAGTTTCGATGTTAATTACTCACAATACTTTTATACAGTTAAACGATATTTATGATTTGAGGTTGATCGATCGCGTAACAGTTAAAGGCAAATCGCGAATGGTAACAGTTTATGAAGTATTTGCGGCCGATCCGCCAGAGTTACGACAGAAAAAGTTAGAGACAAAGACAATCTTTGAGCAAGCTTTGGTACTCTACAATAGTGACAACTGTGGCGAAGCTATAAGATTGTTTTCAGCCTGCTTGGAAATCAACCCTAATGATAAGGTAGCTGAAATTTATATGCAGCGGTGCCTGAAAGGAGCGATCGCTTCTGCATAATATCATTTTAGAGTTGAGAGTTGAGAAGTGGGAATGACTTATTCCAGAAGGGTTTGGAGTTGGGAGCATTTCAATGAAAGCAGCCAAGCTAGAAATTGGAGTTTTGAGTTTTGAGGCAGGAGGCAGGAGGCAAAAGGAAAGAGGAAGAAGGAAAGACCCAGAAGAAGTTTTTTTACAAACATGAGATGCTCGCTTTGGAATTTGCCTACAGTTGCATTGTTTTTGGTCACTGGTCTAATCATTGTTTAGACAGGCAGGGAAACGCAAACTATGGTTTCTTGCTGCGGCAAACTTACTATTTTTAATTCTCCTCCGTGCAATTCTGCAAGGCGTTGAACGATGGCCAAGCCCAATCCCAAACCTGCTTGTTGGTAAAGTTTGCGATCGAACTGCCTGTAAGCTTCTAGCTGTCCAATCTGATCGGCAGTCATGCCGCGGCCTTGGTCTTTGACAGACAGAATAAAAGTCTGATTTTCCACCAAAGTGCTTAATAAAACTGGTGTTCCTTCTAAAGAAAATTTGAAGGCATTGTCCAGCAGTTCCTCAACAATTTTTGTGAGTCTGACAGAATCAATAGCCACGGAGGCATCTTGCAAGTTTAAGTGTAAATCGTCTGTTCTATTCGCGTGTTTTGCTTGCTGCCGCGCTTTTTCAGTCAGCAAAGATTTTACGCAGCTAAATTGGCTGTTGCGCATCTCCTCGAGCAGTTCGGGATTTGTGGCTGCTATCTCCAGTTCTGCATACAGCAAAAAGTTCTGAATCAGTCGATACAAGCGATGACCGGAATCTTGAATTTGACCGATCATCTCTAAGATGTCTGATTCCTCGAAAACCTGATATTCTGACAAGATTAGCTCAGAAAAACCCAGAATAGAATTCAAAGGAGTCCGCAATTCGTGGGGGAGCGACATACTAATATTAGTGCGCAATTCGTCTAGCGTTTTTTGAGATTGCCTGCTAATTGTTTTTTGTTTTTCAAGTCGAATAGCAATGGCTTTTAGCAATTCTTGCGGCGTACAAGGTTTAGTAATGTAATCGTCGGCTCCCAGTTCCATTCCCGTGCGAACGTCAATTTTGTCGGCTTTGGCTGTAAGGAAAATAAATGGAATTGTGGCAGTTAGGGGCTCAGATCGTAAAGCTTTGAGGACGCCGTGACCGTCCACTTCCGGCATCATCATGTCGCACAAAATTAAATCCGGGATTTGTTCGATCGCCAATTTGATGCCGACTTTGCCGTTAATCGCTCCCATTCCTTCAAAATTTTCGGCTTCCAGCAAATCTAAAATATTTTCTCTAATCGATTCTTCATCTTCTATTACCAAAATCTTAGCCACGGTGATACCTCCTTGTAGTTAGTAGTTTGTTAGAAAATTTCTAGTTCATACACTTGATAATTTTGTGTTTGAGAGGCTTAATTGAGCGTTAATCTGCGGATATATAGTTGATAATTCAGTTGTTATTGACGGGGTTCGCAAATTAAAGGCAAGGTAATAGTGAAAGTTGTGCCTCTTCCTTCTTGACTGTCGATCGCTAGTTTGCCGCCGTGAAGCTCCACAGCCCTTTTGACAATTGCTAAACCGAGACCGGTTCCCGAAATAGTGCCGACATTGGCAGCTCGGTAAAAAGTTTCTAATATCCGCTCTATATCGGCTTGAGGAATACCGATGCCCCGGTCTTGAACTTGGAAAACAGCTTCTTTGTTTTGACATTTGAGGTGCAAGGAAACTGTACTGGCGGCGGGAGAATATTTTAGGGCATTGGAGAGGACGTTTCCCAACATTTGCTGCAGCAGTTTTTCATCCATTTGAGCGTCGCAGTTGCCGCCTTCATGTTGAAAAGCGATCTGGTGTTGGTTGCTGTCGTTTAGCTGCTGCTCTTCTACCAGTTGACGGCAAAATTTTTCTAGGTTTAAGGAAACCGGTTGAAAATGCAAGGTATTTGCTTCGATTTTGCCAATTACGAGGATATCTTCTAGTAACTCTGTCATGCGTTTAACTGCTAATTTAATCCGCACAAAATGAGTAGATTTTTTATCTTGAGGCCACTGAGAACTGTAATCTTGCAGCAATCCCGCCGAAAATTGGATGGTTGTCAAGGGGGTGCGGAACTCGTGAGAAACCATTGTGACAAATTTAGCTCGCAGTTCTGAAAGTTCCTTTTCTCGTGCGAGGGCTTTGAGAATTTCCGCTTCTGCTCGTTTGCGATCGCTAATGTCACGGGCTTCAGCAATCAGCAGCAAAACTTGTCCTGTCTCATTTTTAACAGGTTTTAGTGAGAAATCAACTGTCACAATTTGCCCGCTTTTGCCTAACAAGTCGAGTTCGCTGCGGAAAAACTCGCCCTGACTTGCTTTGCCGATCGCGCATTGCAATTGTTCGGAAACCTGTAGCGACTCGGCCCAAACCGCCATTTCCCAAATCGGGCGGCCCACTATATCCTCCGATCGCAATCCGGCAAAATCGAGGGCTGTCTCGTTCACTTCCAGCACGATTCCTTCGGGAGTCAGCAGTTTTGTTAGCTGAAACGAAGAGTCAAAAATCGCCCGAAAGCGCCGCTCGCTTTCCCTGAGCATTTGAAATGTTTGAGAGCGTTCGATCGCGTAGCGGATCGTCCGCACTAATAATTGAGTAGTAATGTGACCTTTAACAATATAGTCTTGAGCTCCCAAGCGAACTGATTCAAATGCGATCGCCTCATCATCCAAGCCCGTCATTACCACCATTGCCGTATCCGGGGCAACTTCTCGCAGGCGAGTTAGGGTTTCCAAACCGCGGCTGTCCGGCAAAGAAAGGTCTAGCAAAACTACATCAAAGGATTGTTTGCACAGTTGTGCGATCGCCTCATGCAGGAACTCAACAGACACCAATTCCCACTGGACTCCCACAGATACTTCTAACAGTTCTGCAAGCAAATCAGCATCAGCCGGATTGTCTTCTACTAACAGAATCTTAATCCACATAACTTTGACATTTATTTTTGACTGTAAACTTTACACTCTACCAATCTCAGGTTAAGCTTTTTTGCTTTCCCTGACCATTTTTAACTTGAAAGTTATTATTGGGGAACTGTCACCACCGCCAGCCACCAATCCTCAATCCATATCACCAACTTAGCAAGTTTACTAAAATCAATACGCTTAGTGATGTAGCACCGGCCTGACACGGCATAAAACTTCAGCCTCTGCCGCTCGAGTGCTGAGGTTGTCATAATGACCACCGCAATCATTTTTTACTTGGGGGCTGAGTTAATTTCTGCCAACATTTCCCAACCTTTTTTTGAGACAAATTCAAGTCAAGCAGAATTAAATCGGGACGGGAGACGCAAACATAAAAGCCTTATTGCTTCAATAAATTCATTGCTGATATCAACTCCGGTTGCATCGGAATTAATATTACCCACATTCAGGACACGGCGAGAGCACGGTGTCCGGTTTCCCTACAATTCATCGGGGTAGGGACACGGCGCCGTGCCGTGTCCTCGGTATCATTCAGATGCAACCGGCACCGATATGACACCCGATATTCCACTCTTGTCTTGTTAAAAAATTTGCTTTCCGCCAGCTTTTATAACGCCCAGACCGCATCGCTGCGCGCGCAAATCCTCCACCAGCAGAATGTCAATAGGTTGAAAAAGTTTTAGAGAAATCATAAGCAAAATATCTGTTCGTTTAATTTAGAGGAAGTTTGACGACTGCGAGCCAAAATTCTTCAATTAACCTGACTACTTTAGTAAATTGTACTAAGTCAACAGGCTTGGTTATGTAACAGTTGGCGTGGAGCGAGTAGGACTTAAAAATATCTTCTGGAGCTGCTGAAGTGCTGAGAATCACTACAGGAATTAATTTTAACTTCGGGTCAGTTTTAATTTCTTCTAGCACTTCAACACCGCTTTTTTTCGGCAGGTGCAAATCCAGCAAAATCAAATCGGGACGGGGTACCCTGAGATAGGGTTCTTTTCGGCGCAAAAACTTGATTGCTTCGACTCCATCCTCTACAAAATGCAAGTTATTCAATATTTTGCCCTGACCGAGGACTTCTATTGCTAAATCGGCATCGCTGGGAGAATCTTCAATCAGCAGAATCTCTATGGGTCTGACAGTACTTCGATCGCTCATAACCGCCGTATCCTTTTGATTATAAAAAAAAATTGAACTTTGAGGCTTCAGGTATTAATTATAGGAATAGTGAAGTAAAAAGTCGCTCCTTTTCCCTCCTGAGATTCCACCCAGATGCGCCCGCCGTGGCGTTCAACAATTCGCTTGCACATCGCTAAACCTATGCCAGTACCGGAATATTGGCGACGGGAGTGCAGGCGCGCAAAAATGATAAAAATGCGATCGGCATACTGCGGATCGATGCCAATGCCGTTATCGCGGACGCTGAACAGCCATTCGCTCTCTTGCCTGCCAGCAGCGATATGAATGAATGGGATATCTTGGCGGCAAAATTTGATACCGTTGCCGATCAAATTTTGAAATAATTGCACCAGTTGAGATTCATCTGCCATCACGGTTGGCATCGCCTCGCAGGTGATTGCAGCTTTTCTTTCGGCGATCGCAATTTGCAAATTGCACAAACTTTTCTCGACAGCAGCATTGCAGTCCGCCTCCTCAAACTCGTGGCCCTTCGTTCCCAGGCGCGAATACGCCAACAAATCGTTAATTAACTGCTGCATTCTGGTGGCGCCATCGACAATATAATTAATATACTTATCTGCGCGATCGTCCAAATTTCCTTGATAGCGCTGGGCCAGCAATTGAGTGTAACTGGTAATGGCTCGGAGCGGTTCTTGCAAATCGTGGGAAGCCACATAAGCAAATTGTTCTAATTCCTCGTTGGAACGCTTCAAATCTTCTGTAAGTTGCAGCATTTGCTGCTCTGCTTGTTTGCGGCCTGTAATGTTGTAAACCAAGGCGCAACAAGACAGCAGATTCCCCTGGGAGTCCATGACTGGACTGGTAGACATATCAGTCCAAATATCTTTGCCGTCCTTGCTTTTGAATTTAAATTCGTGTTGTTCACCAATACCTTGCTTGCGCCGCTCGACAAGAGCGAGAGCTTGTTGTTTTTCCGCTTCGTCCATGAAATCAAAAAGCGACCGCCCGAACATTTCTAATTCGCTATAGCCGAGCATTCGTGCCATTGCGTGGTTCACGTAAGTCGTGAGGGCATTGCTGTCAATTACCCAAATACCTTCTTCGGCTAATTCAACTATTTGTCTGTACTTAAATTCACTTTCCTGCAACGCTCTTTCCGTTAGTTTGCGCTCGGTGATATCTTTCATAAAACAGTGGTGGCCGTTAAATATTCCTTGTGCGTCCCAAGCTTTTACCATCGTTAATTGGTTGTAAAAAAACGAGCCATTTTTCCGGACACCTCTAGCTTCAACTTCTACTTTCCCAGAAATTATCATTTCCTGATAAGCTGAGAGCATCATCTCAATATCGCCCGGATGTACGGTGAGCTGCCATTGCAGGCCGAACATTTCTTCTGGTTCGTAACCGCATCTATGAGCGTAAGCTCGGTTAACATTCACGTAGCGTCCTTCAATATCTAGCCGCGAAATGCCTTCCATCGCATTTTGCATGGCTGCGGTGAGGTCGCGCAGCTCTTTTTCAGCTTGTTTGCGATCGCTAATATCCTGACCGATACCCAAAAAACCAGTGATATTTCCTTCAGGATCGAATAAGGCAGTCACCGACAATTGCACCGGAAACCGCGAACCGTCTTTGCGAATGTAAGTCCATTCATTTTCGTCAGCTATTCCCCGGCGTGGCAAAGCAACAAAAACTTCCATTCCCGGCTCTATTTTTACTCCCAATTCTTGAGAAAGAATTTCAGCTCTTTTACCGACCTCCACAGGATCGTGAATTATTGCTAGCGTGACTTTTCCCACCACTTCTTCGGGGGAATAGCCTAAAAGTTTCTGTGCTGCGCGATTAAATGTTTTAATTGTACCGTCGGGATCTGTAGAAATAATTGTGTAGTGAGCGCTGTTAAGAATTGCATTTTGCAGTTGCGTCAATTCCAACAAAGTTATCGCAATTCTTTCTCGGTAGGCTATTTCTTCTGGCAATGGGTGGTGAGAAATTTCGATTTGAGCAATGCGCTCAGCAACTCGATGTTCCAGAGTTTCATGGAGCAGTCGATTTTCCTCTTCTACCTGCTTGCGTTCTGTAATATCAATAATAGTACCAACATAACTTTTAACCTCCCCATTTTCTCCGATTATACCGACAGCTTGACTGAAGACCCAACTGATTTTAGCGTGATTAATGCCTTGAAAGCGGTACTCACATTTAAACGGCAATTTCTCCTGCGCGGCGATAGACCATTGAGCAAAAACCCGCTGGCGGTCGTCTGGATGAATGCCTTGCAACCAACCTTTGCCCAAAGCTCGATCGCAGGTTATTCCCGAAATTTGACACCAGCGATCGTTGACATACAAGCAGTCTCCTAAAGCGTCTGCATAAAATATTCCTATCGGCGAAGCTTCTGTTAAAGTTTGATAGCGAGCTTCTGTTTTTCGGCGTTCAATGATTTCTTTTTGCAGTATTCGAGCGAGCATCCCTAATTGAGTTGGAGTGACGAGAGTTAATGCTTGGGGAACTAAAGTAATTAATGAAAAAGCTGTGTAAGCAGAAATCGCGGCGGTAATAATTTTCAGACTGCCAGAAACCCAATAAATAGGATGCCAAAGCGTCCAAATTTCCATTATATGAGTAGTGCCACAGGAGATAATAAAGGCTGCGAACAGCCAAAAGATATTGCGAAATGGCAAGTCTTTTCCCTGAGTGATAATATAAATTAGCGATAGCGGTATTGAATAGTAAGCCAGGGCAATTATAGAGTCTGACACTATGTGGAGCGCGACTAGCTCTCGCTGCCAAAGGTAACAGTGGCCGTGAGGAATATAATGCCCGGTGAATAACAGCTTATTTAAAAAGTTCCAAATCATAAATAGAATTGGGAATGGGGAAGGGGTAATGGGAAATTTAACCCAATAACTTATAACTTATCTCAAATTTCTGGAATATACAGTGCTGGACGCACGGGGGGCTACAAACGTGGTTTCTTCGTAGATGCCTCGTTGGCAAAACCGGGTTTCCTCAGAAAGCGTGCGTCTGTGACTAATAACATTTTAGATTTTAGGTTTTAGATTAAATAATTGGGAATGACTGATGATGTATGGATTTGGAGATTGTCTAGAGTTGGGTTCTTTTTTAAACTTGTATAATCGTATAAAAAATGGGGCGAGCCCGAAGCCCGCCCCACCAAAAATTATGCTGCTGCTATTAGCCCAACAGCGCCTGAGCCTTAGCTACGACATTATCAACTGTGTAGCCAAACTTTTCTAAAGCAACTGGGCCCGGTGCAGAAGCGCCGAATCTGTCAATACTGACGCTATCGCCTTCAGCACCCAAATAACGTCCCCAGCCGAAGCTAGAAGCTGCTTCAACTGCCAACCGTTTAGTAACAGCTTTCGGCAGTACCGATTCGCGGTAAGCGGCATCTTGTAAGTCGAACAATTCCCAGCAAGGCATCGAAACTACGCGCACTTTATTGCCTGCGGCGCGCAATTTTTCAGCGGCATCAACGCAGAGGTAGGTTTCGCCGCCGGTGCCGATTAAAATGATGTCGGGAGTGCCGCCGTCGTCAGACAAAATGTAAGCGCCTTTGGCCGTTCCTTCGATCGAACTTCCAGCCAAGTTGGGCAGATTTTGGCGCGACAAAGCCATTAAAGTGGGGCGAGTGCGGCTTTCAACTGCCACTTTGTAAGCGCCGGATGTTTCATTACCATCCGCAGGGCGCATTACCAACAAATCGGGAATTACGCGCAGAGAAGCTAAAGTTTCAACTGGTTGGTGAGTCGGGCCATCTTCGCCCAAGGCTACGGAGTCGTGAGTCATTACATAAATAACTCCAGCTTCCGAGAGTGCAGAGAGGCGAATTGCTCCCCGCATATAGTCAGCAAATACCAAGAAAGTAGCGCAGTAAGGAATTAAACCGCCGTGCAAAAGCATACCGTTGGCGATCGCACCCATGCCGTGTTCCCGCACGCCAAACCGCAGGTTGCGCCCTTCGTATTGACCTTTTTGGAAGTCTTTTTCACCCTTGAGCAAAGTCATGTTAGAAGATGCCAAGTCAGCGGAACCGCCGATCAATTCAGGTAGCACACCTGCCAAAGCATTCAAACATTTTCCAGAATGATTCCGAGTCGAATCTGCCTTATCTTCCGGCTTGTAGGTCGGCAAAACTTTATCCCAACCTTCAGGAAGTTTGCCGGCAACCGTACGCTCATATTCTGCGGCTTCTGCAGGATATGCTGCTTTATAAGCATCAAAAGCTTTGTGCCATTCTTGCTCAGCTTGAGCGCCGCGATCGACTGCTTTGCGGAAGTGTGACAAAGCATCATCAGGAATCTCAAACGGTGCGTGTTCCCACTTCAAGAAATCGCGAGTTGCTTTCACTTCATCGGGACCTAAAGCAGCACCGTGAGCGCTGTAGGAATTGCGCTTGTTTGGAGAACCGTAACCAATGATGGTACGGACTTTAATCATGGACGGTTTGTCCGTGACTTTTTTGGCTTCTTCAATAGCTTTGTGAACTGCTTCTAGGTTAGTATCTTCGTCTAGAGCGGTATTGTCTACTGTAATGACGTGCCAATTGTAAGCTTCAAAACGCTTGCCCACATCTTCAGTAAAGGCCAAGCTTGTGTCGCCTTCAATAGAAATGTGATTGTCATCGTACAAGGCAATTAATTTGCCGAGTCCGAGGTGTCCGGCCAAAGAACAAGCTTCGCCAGAAACGCCTTCCATGTGGCAGCCGTCACCCATGATGACATAGGTGTAGTGGTCAACAATTGTGTGGTCGGGCTTGTTAAACTTAGCAGCGAGGTGAGCTTCTGCCATTGCCAAACCGACGGCATTAGCAATTCCTTGTCCGAGGGGGCCGGTGGTAACTTCTACGCCTTCGGTGATGAAGTTTTCGGGGTGTCCGGGGGTTTTCGATTCCCACTGACGAAATTGCTTGATGTCGTCGAGGGTGACGCTATCGTAGCCGGTCAAGTACAGGAGGGCGTACTGCAGCATACAGCCGTGGCCGGCGGAGAGGACGAAGCGATCGCGGTTAAACCACTTGGGGTTTTTGGGGTTGAACCGCATGAACCGATCCCACAGCACGAAGGCCATAGGGGCAGCGCCCATCGGCAGTCCCGGGTGTCCTGATTTTGCTTTTTCTACCGCATCGATGGCCAAAAAGCGGATAGAGTTGATGCAGAGTTCTTCGAGTGATTGGGTTGCAACAGCCATAATTCTGGTTTTTATACGTTAAGAGAGAGTGTGTGTGGTCGATTCTGACAGAGGTGCGATGAGCCGAGTTCGATCGCTCGCCTTTCTGCTGTTCAGTTTCTGTGGAACTGCCGTGAGGCTGCACTACATATCATCTCACCTGTTGCGATCGACAGACAACTTAATTTTTTAATGTTTCGGTCGCTTTGTGCAGTCGATCGCAAATTGTTATCGGAGATATTTCTGGGGCGAGTGCGGGTCTGTGCGATCGGGCTACTAGAGGGTGTAACTTAATTATTTGGCAAATTGGCTCTCAAAGCCGCCCAGTTATGATAGAGTTTGGTGTTTCTGACATCTTGCAGCTTTGTCACGAACAGGCAAGATGCCTGTGAAGCGAAGAGTGAATTTTCTTGTGGGGCGTTACTTTGAGCAACGCCCGATCGCACGATCGCCAGAATAGTGCAAGATGTCAGATATTTGTAATTTTAATCAGGCAATAACTAATGACTCTGAGTGAAGCCGAAGTCCGCAGTCAAAAAGTAGACGAACTGCGATCGCAAGGCATAGAACCGTATCCCAGTCAATCCTACGCGCGATCGCACACAGCCAAGCAAGTTCGCGAAATATTTAGTCAGCCGGGAAAAGAACTCCAAAACGGAGAAACTGACCCCGAAGAAATTTCCCTGCGATTAGCCGGCCGCATCACTTCCAAGCGAGACAGCGGCAAAATTGGTTTCATCGATTTAAAAGACGCCACAGACAAGATTCAACTCAAAATCGAGAAAGCAATCGTCACCGGCGAAGTCGGTTTGAGCTTTGAACAAATTAAAAAATTGCTCGATGTCGGCGATTTTGTCGGCGTCGAAGGTATCGGCTGCCGCACCCCCAGGGGAGAACTTTCTATTTTAGTGAGGGAATTAAAGCTTTTATCAAAAGCTACCATTCAATTTCCCGATTCTTATTATGGAATTAACGACCCCGAAGTTTGCCGCCGTCACCGCGAAATGGATTTGGCAAGCAACCAAGATGCGCTAAACCGTTTTATGCTGCGCAGCCGCATCGTTCAAAGCATCCGTTCCTATCTGTGGCAAGCCGATTTTTACGAAATAGAAACGCCGACGCTGCAAGCTATTTACGGCGGTGCTGCTGCTAAGCCATTCATCACTCACCACAATGCTTTAGAGGTAGATTTGTATTTGCGAGTGGCTCCAGAGTTATTCTTAAAAAGAGCAATTTGCGGCGGTTTCGAGCGAGTATTTGAACTGGGGAAAGCATTTAGAAATGAGGGCATTGACAGCACCCACAATCCAGAGTTTACCTCTTTAGAAGTTTACCAAGCTTATGCTGATATTTTCGACATTTTAACAGTTGTCGAAGACGTGATATGTTTCGCAGCGGCGGCAGTATTTGGGGATGTCAAAGAAATTGAAAATCAGGGGGAAACCATTAGTTTAGAACGTAAGTTCGACTACAGCGAAAAATATCCCGGTTTCAGCGGCAAACACTGGCAAGTGAAAACGATGGTAGAAGCTGTCAGAGACGAGTTTGGGCTGGATTTTGACAGTTTGGACTTGGAAAGTGCGATCGCCTCTGCAACCAAACTAGAATTGCACCTGTCTAAGTTAGAACAACAGAGTTTAGGCTACGTGCTGTATGCAGTTTTTGACAAATTAGTTGTTCCCAAACTAATTCAACCTACATTCATCATCGACTACCCTGTCGAAGTCAGTCCTTT
>JAICRN010000495.1 GCA_025937335.1 Microcoleus sp. TY_ISSM_2_bin.22 | reverse complement strand
TTCACTCGACATCAAAAAAACCATGGCGTGGACCAGGGGTTCGAGGTTCTAACTCCTCTGGTTAACTTAATAGTGGCAGGAAATTAGCCAGACATCTTGCACGATATTGCTGTTTTTGCACATTTTTGCTATGAGTTTAGATTCCCGACTTCTTAGAGAAGTTGGGAATCTTGCCTTCACAAATCATTGAGAACTGCCTTTTTAACTCCTGCATCTGCTTGGCTCATCGCTGATAGAAGGAACAGCCACTACATGAGCGATCGCTATTAGGCAAATTCGGGAGAGTCGTAAAAGAGCATCACCCTAACGAATACCGGGCTCTCTGTATCTACAATGAATATAACCGTCTAGTCCGCGCCGACACCAACCAAGCTCTGGATCTCTCCAAATCAATTTTCCTCCCATATAGGATGAAGATTCATCTAAGGACAAATCATTCCAAAGATCGTGAGATTGAGAGAATTTAATTTGATTTAAAGATTGAACTTGAGATTTGAACAAATTAAGCATGGTTACTTAACCTCCTTGTAGGAATTTATGAAGCCGACCTGAATTACAAAAGCACAAAAAATATTGAGGTGTCTGAGGATGGCGCTCGGGTGATATCACCGAAACGAATACTCCAGGCCAGACAGCCTTCTGCACCGCCAGAAATGGTTTCTGAGGTTTTTTCATCCAGTTCATGCCACAGGGTTGTTTCCATGTTTGTTTGGGTGGCTGCTATGTTTGTTTGGGGGTTTTTCATCTTGGTTTCCTCCAACTATTCAGCTTTTAGTCCACAACCATTCGTAGTTGTTACCGCTTACAGTAATGATTGTGAACGAACCAATTGCCGCAGTTACTAACACCGATCTTGACCAGAACTTGGAGGTAACATATCGTTGGGACCCCAACAACCTGAAACTGCTGTTGGCCCATTGTAAGGTCTAGAGCCTTGGCCACCACAAATTCTTTCTTGTTCGGTATCGCTCAGTTCGCACTGCACAAGTGACGATTGGAAAGATTGTAACTTCTTATTTAAGGGCTTACGAAACATCTCATCGCTCCTTTGCTAGCTACTTAGTAGTTTGATAGTCGCACGCACTGGCAGAATAATCTTGCACGATATTGCTGTTTTTGCACGTTCTTGCTATGACTTGAGCAAAGTTTTGGGAGTCACTCCAGTCAAGCGTTTGAAGTGGCGAGTGAGATGACTTTGGTGAGAAAAACCGCAGGCGATCGCAATTTCTGACAGACTCATCTTTCCCTGCAAC
This sequence comes from Microcoleus sp. TY_ISSM_2_bin.22, assembly GCA_025937335.1. Lineage (GTDB taxonomy): Bacteria > Cyanobacteriota > Cyanobacteriia > Cyanobacteriales > Microcoleaceae > Microcoleus. Next base: position 3,421 of record JAICRN010000495.1, on the reverse strand, counting down.
AGCAATTGTTTTGCCCGTTCAACTCGCTGTTGAATCACGTATTGGTGCGGACTGATACCAACAGATTGTTTGAAAGCACGGGAGAAGTGGTAGGGACTGAGTTGGGCGATACCCGCCAGTTCCTCTAAACTGAATTGCCGCTCTAAATAATCGTTGATATAGTTTTTAACCCACCTCAATTTGTGCGGACACATTGCCCATTTGCCGTCGAGTTTGCGATCCCCTTGCGTCGAATAATGCCGCAATAAATGTACGGCAAGGGCATTTGCCATTGTCTCTGCATAAAGGCGGCTGCCCCCGCCATTTGATTGCGCTTCTGCCTTGAGTGCCAGTCCAATTTGCTGGATTAACGGATCTTGAAATCCCATCGGACACAATAACTCAACTTGCTCGGTATTGAATAACTCCAGTGCGCTGCGAACTAAGAATTCGTGTTCTAGATTGAGAGAGAGTAAATTCATTTCACTATGCCAGCGAAGTTCGTGAGATAGATTGAACGGACAAAGACCGATCGCACCTGGCAATACTTGCGATGTTTCCCACCTTCGGTCAATCTTTCGTTCCATCTGGAAACTCTGTCCGAGGTTGATGGCGATCATGTGAGAACCGATCGCATATTCCGAGGTTTCAAAAGGTGGCTGGCGGTGATATTCTAAACTGATGCCAGTCCAAATTGCGCGATCGCTCCCAAGAATTGGCAACTGAGGAAATATCTGGGGAAAATGCTGTGCTTGACTTGCACCGGCAGCGGGAAGTTTACTGTTAGCCACGATTTCATATCCTGTGTCAAAAACTTATTTTATAAGAGAACTCCTGAGAGCCAAACCCTACGATCGCCGAGCGATCGGGACTTACGCATCGGTAGTCAGAAACCTGGTTTTTTACTTAAACTTTTGGCTGCAACAAAAGATTTTCGTAAAAACCTATTTTCTTTGGTCTGATACGTAACTCCCAACAATTTTAAAGCGTTTCTCAACCAGCAAATCTCTCTATCTTCTCTCACTCCGCGTCCTCTGCTTCCTCTGCGGTTTGTTAAAAAAAGTAAAGAAAACCACTCAACTTTCTATCAATACTTACCCTGTAACAAAAAGTTAATTAGTGATGAAATATCCGATCGTTCTCCAACACAGCGAAGAAGACTGCGGTGCCGCGTGTCTCGCCACCGTTGCCAAATCCTGCGGGCGCACGTTGGCCATGAACCGCGTCCGCGAAGCCGTCGGCACCGGACAATTGGGCACAACGCTGCTGGGATTGCGCCGCGGGGCAGAAGCTTTGGGATTTAACGCCCGTTCCGTCAAAGCCACGCCCCAGTTAATCGATCGCCTCAACGAAGCCCCGCTGCCCGCGATCATTCACTGGAAAGGCGTTCACTGGGTTGTCCTCTACGGCCGCCGGGGCAAAAAGTATGCGATCGCCGATCCAGCGATTGGTTTGCGCTACCTCACCCGCGAGGCACTCACAGAGTCTTGGAACAATGGAGTGATGCTGCTGCTGGTGCCGGACGAAAGCCGTTTTTACGCACTGCCAAATGACCGCATAGGGGGATTTGGGCGCTTTTTGCAGCGCGTCTGGCACTACCGCGGCTTAGTTGCCGAAGTTTTGCCGCTGAACATGGCGATCGGTCTACTTTCTCTGGCATTCCCGCTGCTGATTCAGGTCCTCACCGACGACGTATTGGTACGGAGAGACACGGAACTGCTAATTACGATCGCGATCGCCACCGCCGCCACAATCCTCTTCAGCAGCCTGCTAAGCCTAGTTCAGGCGAATCTAGTGGCTCACTTAGCTCAACGTTTGGAACTAGGACTCGCACTCGAATTCGGTCGCCAAATCCTGCGACTTCCCCTCAGCTACTACGAATCGCACCGCAGCGGCGAAATTGTCAGCCGCCTGCGGGACATCCGGGAAATCAATCTGCTAGTCTCCCAGGTAGTAACCAGCCTGCCTAGCGAATTCTTCATCGCCCTAGTATCCCTGGGATTTATGCTGGTCTATAGCTGGAAACTGACTGTCGCTGCCGTCGCCGTCTCGTTTTTCACAACTCTGTCAGCCCTAATCTTCCTGCCCGCCCTCCAACAGAAAACCCGCGACGTTTTGGTCACAGACACCGAAAACCAAGGCATCCTAGTCGAGACTTTCAAAGGCGCCCTGACTTTAAAAACCAACAATGCCGCGCCTCAAGCTTGGGAAGAACTGCAAAGTCGCTTCGGTCATCTGGCAAATGTCACCTTCGGCTTGTTACAAATCAGCATCCTCAACAGCGTCTTCTCTACTCTGGCCTCCGGCGTCGGTTCCCTTGCCGTCCTCTGTTTTGGCAGCATTCTGGTAATTCGCCAAGAACTCACCGTCGGTCAACTGCTGGCATTCAACGGCATGAACCGCAACTTCACCGCCCTAATTAGCACCGCCATCAACTTGACGGACGAGTTCGCCCGCGCTCAAACTGCTACCCAGCGTCTCGGCGACATCATCGACACCGCGCCAGAAATGGGAGACAACGCCCCGCGCGATCGTGCCGACATTCCCGCTGATGCCGATATTACTTGCAAAAACCTCAACTTCCACCACATCGGCCGCGTGGATTTGCTGAAAGACTTTTCGCTGACGATTCCCGGCGGCAAGGTGACAGCTTTGATTGGCAAATCCGGCTGCGGCAAAAGTACGCTGGCAAAACTGCTTGCCGGTTTGTATGCGCTGCAATCGGGAAATATCCGCTTCGGACAGTACAATCAATCCGATTTGTCCCTAGAATGCCTGCGCGAACAAGTGGTGCTCGTGCCGCAGGAAGCTCACTTTTGGAGCCGATCGATTGTCGAGAATTTTCGCTTTTGTTACCCTAGCGCGACTTTAGAACAAATAGTAAAAGCTTGCCAAATTGCCGGTGCCGACGATTTTGTCAGCGGACTTCCCGACACGTATCAGACTGTTTTGGGCGAGTTTGGCGCGAATCTTTCTGGCGGACAAAGGCAAAGATTGGCGATCGCCCGCGCCCTTGTCACCGACCCGCCTGTCTTGATTTTAGATGAATCGACGGGAGCCCTCGATCCGGCAACGGAAACTGAAGTGCTCGATCGATTATTAGCCGATCGTCAGGGCAAAACGACAATTTTAATCAGCCACCGTCCCCGAGTCATTCAGCGCGCCGATTTGATTGTACTGCTCGATCGGGGCGAACTCAAACTAACAGGAACTCCCCAAGATTTGAGCAAAATTCCGGGGGAACATTTAGATTTTTTGCATCCATAAACTATCTCAAATTCGGTAATTTGCGCCTGATAACTGTAGGGACACAGCAGTGTTCATAGGTGTCAACAAACACGTTAAACCGATAGTCCGACAGGGGTTTCAACCCCTGCCTCAAAGCTAAAGTCCTCTTGCATAGGCCTGAGAAGAAAAATTTTTAAACTCATTAGTCATCCTC
>JAICRN010000101.1 GCA_025937335.1 Microcoleus sp. TY_ISSM_2_bin.22 | reverse complement strand
TTATCTAACTGATTGTTTTTAGTCTGTGTTTTGCAGACAAAAGAGGAGCGACTTCCTAACTACACATCTAATTAGGGGTTGCTCGCAGGATATAACAAACCGGGTTTATGGCTGCAGGCTTGGTCTAAAACCTTAGATTTTCGATCCAGAAACCGGTTTATTTGGTCGCCAGTGCTGATTTGTGGCAGAAACCGGTTTTTTGCGTCAGTCTTCATATAAAAAGAGTAAACTCGCCCTACTCAATATCACTGCAAACTGCTGGGGCCGCGAGCGTTTAGCCGATCGAAAACGTATCGGGAAATGGCCGGAAAAGCTGTTTCGTCCTTGGCATAAGCTGGATCGTCTGCAAAAACAACTAAGATATAAATCGCGCGATCGTCTAAAGTTCTAACAAATGCCGCTTCGCTGCGGGATTTGGAAGTATAGCCCACTTTGGAACCAAAATAAATATTAGTTGGTAAAGATTCGCCGAGAAATCCTTTTATCGAATTGCTAGGGTCATTTTTCCATGCCTTGGGGTCTAAATCTCTTGTCAGCAAGTAAGCCATTTTGCGGCTGGCGACGCTAGAAACCGCTTGCCTAGTATAGATTTCATATATTAATCTGGCGGCTTGGTCGGTAGTTACTTGATTGCGAATCGGCTGGGAAGCATCACCCCGCAATTGCAAGTCGCGACCGATAGGACCTTCTTGCCTCAAATAGTATATGGGATAATTTTTGGTGCTTATACGAATATCATTGTAGCCTGCTGACTGGAAAAATGTGTTAATTTGCGTGCGCTTTTTCAGCCATGTTTGCAACTCTTCTCCTGCGAGCCGTCCGCCGGATTTTGTATCTGTGATTTTGTCTAAAAGCCTGCTGGCTGCATCGTTGTTGGAGATGCGAATCATTTGTTCTAGGTCGTTTTTAAAGGCCGATTCTCTTTGCGTAATGATGCCTTTTTCGATGGCTGAGTAAAAGGCTGCCATCCAAAATAATTTGGCAACGCTAGCGGGAAATCGGAGAGTTTGATTTTGATATCCGGCAAAGGTGTGAGTTTTGGAATTGCTGACATCAAATAAGGTAATTGATAGTCGTTCTGCAGGCAGTCCTTTGCTGGTTGCAATCTTCACAGCTTCATCAACAATCCCTTGCAATTCTTGAGAGTAAACGGGATTGGGAGGTGTTTTGATGTTGTAGCTGAAGGTAGGCTCGCTTTGACGGTCGGCTAAATTTTCCGATGGTTCAATTGTCGGAGGCGAGAGTGTTTCTTGAGGCGAGATGGGCTGTTGAGTCAAGATGACTGGCGGTTCTGGGGAACGGCGAATTCTAAACGGTATTGTGACAATCCAACCGATCGCGATCGCTCCGGCGATTAAGCACAGGATGTTACGGTATTTTAGCCTAGAAAATTTCGTCCTCACTCGGCGACGAGATGGCACTGGGCCTTCGCTGCTTTGGCGTCGGCGTCCGACTGGGCGCTGGCTGGTTTGGCGTCGGGATTGGATTAGATCTGTTGCATGAATCTTTGCTCGCTCGGTCAACTGCAGATATAAGGCAGATGAACGCACATTAACCCAGAGAATTTCAAGAATTGAGACCGACTTTTGCAAGAGGTCTATGGGGCGTCGGGTCTGGATTTGGCGACGAGATGGGACTCGGCGCTCGGTGCTTTGGCGTCGGGACTGGACTGGACGCTCGCTGCTTTGGCGTCGGGACTCGATTGGGCGTTGGGGCCCGATGGGGCGGCGTCGGCGTTCTACTTGCATTACAGTTTTGTGGTATCAAACTCGCACGATCAGTTTATAATAGGGCGGCGTCTAAATGACAAGTGTGTCGATCGAGTCCGCTGTTGCCAATTTTATCTGTCTGCTAGGCTGATTTATAGTTCTAAATAATTGTAAAAATTTCAGGATAGCACTCAGTGGAAGCAAAATCCTTTGAAAAACATGAGAAATTTTTGGAATCTGGCGGTCTTAGGATTTGCGATCGTCAGTGTGAATAATTCTTTGATACCTGATGTTTGGGCATTTCAGTCTCAATCTGCTACGGGATATGTTGTCTCGCGACAAACAGAAGGACAGGGCGCGGATGTAGTGCCAGAGTTGACAGGAGAAAGGGAAAATGGGGAAGTAACAAACAAGCAAACTGTTTCCAGTTTTCCAAGTATATTTTGGGACTTCAACAATTTACCTGAAATTTCCTATTCCCAATTGCTGGAGGTGCTGGCAAGACGACCAGACTCAAATAATACGGAGACAGAAACCGCTGCACAACCAGAAGACATAGCACGTTTTGAACAGGTTGTACAGTATGCAAAACAACAAAATTTGCACGATCGCTCGATCGGAGAAATCGTCCAGGCGATCGCCGATAATTTTCTAGGAAAGCCCTACGCCGCTGGTTTGCTGGACAAATCCGGCGAAGAAAAGTTGATCGTAACTTTGAATAAATTTGATTGTGTTTTGTTTGTAGAAACCGTTTTGGCGATCGCCAGGGGCGTAGCAGTACAAGATTACGAATATCAAAATTTTGTAAATCGCATAGAAGAACAGCGGTATTTAAACGGTAAAATCAACGGTTATTGCAGCAGGTTGCACTATTTTTCCGAATGGATTAACGACAATCAAAAACGGCAAACAGTGGAAAATATCACCGCCCAATTGGGCGGAGTACCCATGAATAAAACACTAAATTTCATGAGCCAGCACCGCAGCAGTTACCCGCAAATGGTCAAAGACGAAGCAACTTATCAGTGCATTGTCAGCCAAGAAGCAGACTTAGCCAAAACTACTGTTAATTACATCCCGACAAATCGGATAAAAAGTGTTTATTCTCAGTTAAAACCGGGGGATATTGTAGCGGTAGCCACGGAGATTAAAGGATTGGATGTCACCCACACGGGTTTAGTCTACCGCAATGCTGACGGCAATATGGGTTTAATTCACGCTTCGCCTGCTGGGGAGGTGACAGTTGCTTACGACTTGCAGAGATATATTAGGAGAGTCGAAAGTGCGATCGGCATAGTAGTCGCTAGGGCAAAAACACCTAATTAAATTACTTTGTACTCCTAGGGTGCGACAGCTTGCATTATTTTAGCCGCAAATTCAAAACTTCTGTGCTGACGCACCCTACAAACTCTGTTGTGGGGTGGGCTTCTAGCCCGCCCAGAATATACAAATTAAATGCACAACAGTTTATTGAACAATTTCGCTGCGAGATACCTTACTACTTCTAGCAGGATTTGGCGTTAATTCGGGCGGCGAAACTTGAACACTTCCCCACTCATTCAAAAAGCTTTTCAGCAAAACCTCTTGCTGAGTGCGAAATGTCTCGACATTTGCCCCGCGATTCATAATCACAAACCACACTGTTTCTTGTTTTTGAGTGGGCAGCGCTCCGCCCAAAGCGCTAACATTATCCAACGTGCCAGATTTGACTACTGCTAATTTGGGAAGCGGCCGTTCTGACAGTATTCCTTTATCTTTCCCAACTACAGTTAAGACATCAGCAACTGTCATGCTGTAAGGTTGAAGATAGCGTTCTAAAGCGATAAACAACGCGCAAGCAGCCCGGGGAGAAATGAGATTTTCTTCGCTCAATCCCGAACCGTTGACGAGTTGACTTTCTGCGGGGGGAACTCCGGTTGCTGCTGCTGCTTTTTTCGCGACTGTTTTGGCGCCGCCGACAGTATCAGCTAGCATATCTGCCATGAGATTGTTGCTGTACTGATTCATTTTTTTGATCAGTTCGGCGAGGGGTAAAGAATAATGTTTTACTAAAGGCTGCACCTCGTTGGGAGGTACTGGCAAAACTTGTACAGCACCCTCAATTGCTATTTGGGGTTTCGGCGTATTGGGAGGCAGGATTTGATACTGGGCGGCGGCTTCGCTGGGCCAGATTTGACTGTTCAATCCTTGTTTGAGCAATTCTCCCGATTTGAGGGGATCGAGTTCAAAGTTCATGTAAAACTTATCGACAATTATCAAATTGCCAGTGACTCGCTGAATACCTTTTTGATTTAAGGCGTTACCGAGGGCGATCGCCTCTTCCCAAACAAACAACGGATCGGCGCTTCCCTGAACAATTAAATCGCCTTTTAATACGCCGTTTTCTATTTTCCCAGTTGTACCAATTAAGGTAATAAATTGATGTTCCGGCCCGAATTGTTGCAGCGCTACCAGAGATGTTGCTACTTTGGTAATAGAAGCGGCTGACAGAGGAACTGTACCTTGATGATTGGCTAACAAAGTATTGCCAGATTGCATCCAGATCCCTTGGTCTTCTTTGGCAAAACCTTGTGCTGTCAACCCGTTGAGATATTGCTGGATTTTGGTATTTGTGGGGGTTTCGGGATTGGTAGCAGAGACTGTTAAGGGCTGAGGCTGACTTGGTTTAACCGGCGGCGGGGAAGATTCAGCTACAGGAGAGGGAGATGCAAGTTCAGGTGATTCAGTAGCTGCGCAGCCGGCAATAATTGTGAGAAGGGCGATCGAACTCGCAGCAGTCAAGTAGCGGTTTTTCAGCATTACTTTAATTTTTTCCATCAAATTTACGATCGTCTGTCAGCACGCCCGATGGAAAGTTTAGCACTAGCCCGCGCGTTTTGGAGCATCCGCATCTGCGTTACCAGAATCCGGAACCGCTGGCATCAGCTATCTTCTTTTCCATCTTTCTTCGTGCTCTTGGCGTCTTCGTGGTTCGTTAAATATATGTTGTTTAAAGACTTGCAGAATTTTATACCAATAGTCCGGACTGTTTTTAGTTCGTAATCTGAAACCTTCGATTTTCCGTTGGTAGCTCACATCTTGCATCATTCTCAAGAACAGGCTTTCCGGCCTGTTCCACAACAAGTGCAATTTCTTGTGGGGTGGGCAGGAAAGCCCGCCCATAAAAAGCTTATGGAAAATGGTGCAAGATGTCATATCATCTGCGATCGGTTAACCATAATATCCCGGTCGGGGTGGGTTTTTGAGATTGTCAATTATGGGCAGGTATTGTTGGTGAACCCACCCCTACAAAAATCGGGGTCGCTCGACCGGACATGATGTCAGTTGGTAGTTCGATTGCCGCATCGCCTGGAAACCCTTATTTTACTGTTGGTAATCAAAAACTGTTTGAAGTATTGTTATACCAGTTCCCAACAACAATGCAACTCTAAGCGAGTTTCCAACCCTTATCTGATAAGCCATTCCCAAATCTAAAATCTAAAATCTAAAATCTAAAATCTAAAATAGTACGATCTTCAGCGCCTGGGGCCTTCACCCCAGGCCGATCGCTCTTACAAATTGGGTAAACTGGTTAATCCCGTCATACTCCCTATACTCAGCGGAACCATTTCGCCGTGCATCGTCAGTCCTAATAACATTGGCCCGCCCGGTCGAATCAACTCTCCTGTAAGCGCGCAGCGTTCCTCCTGCTGTGCTGTGGCATTAATGCTGGCTCGAATATCCGATCGAGAAAACATCTGGCGGTACTCTCCAGACTTCTGCTGCACGTAATTCCAGAGCAAATCTCGAATCAAAGCTTGATAGCCTTGATTGCCCGCGAGTTCTTTGAGTCTCTCCTTGAGTTCTCTTTCGAGTCGAATGCTGGTGACTTCCATTTCGGTGGTTGAGGTTCTAGGTAGGGTATGCATAATTTTTTCTCCGTGACGGGTGGACATATGTGTAATATCAGTGTAGTATGTTTAAAGCTAGATTTAAAGGTCTCTTACCAATTTCTGCCGACTTTGAAATTTCTTCCCACCTACTCCACCTATCAACTGAAGTGCGATCGCCCAAGGGGTCGCTCCGAGTCGTTATGGCACGTCTTTAGGACGGGTTTTGCGACTGTCGCAGCGACCTCGTGCGGGGGCCGGGGCCTAATTAAACCCGGTTATAGTGGATTAGGACAAATTGCAGAAATTAATTACAACGAGGTAGACCGAGACGGCCTGCAAGTCGCACAGCCATATCGAGATACGCGAAGCGGGAGGTACAGCTAAACGACTGTACCAAGACAGGATGAAAATTTGCATGAACGCAGTTTTTCTAGCCCCCGCTTCTAAGTAAGAGAAGCGGGGGCATTTGATTGGATCTTTGAGAAATTCGATCGGCTTGGGGAACTGGCAAAAAACCAGATCTAGCCAATGCTGACGAAGCACCCAAAATCCAAAATCTAAAATCTAAAATCTAAAATCCAAAATTGATGAGGAGGAGCAAGCCGTGACCGTAGTAACTGATGTATTGAGGCAATCTGTGGTGGTATTTTCTCAGAATTACCTACCAATGAGCCGTGTCAACATCAAACGGGCGATCGTACTGTTGGTAACAGGCAAGGCTGAACCTCTTGATTTTAGCATTGGCAACGGCTGGCTGGTGCGATCGCCCAGCACCAGCATCCACGTACCCGAACAAATCCGCTTGACTTTTGGTAACAGGGAACGCCTGTGGAAAGTCCCCCCGGTCAATCGCCGGGAAGTTCTGCGCCGCGACGCTCATTCTTGCCAATACTGCGGTAGCAGCCGGCATTTGACGCTGGATCACGTCATGCCTCGATCGAAGGGCGGCCCGCATACTTGGGACAACGTGGTGACGGCTTGCGAACGGTGCAACTCTCGTAAGGGCGATCGAACTCCCGTAGAAGCTGGAATGTCTCTGCGAACTAAGCCGAAGGCCCCCGTACACCCCACTGTTGCTTTTGCAGAACTTTTTTGGCACGAATACCAAATTGGGGAATAAATAATGGGAAGAATTTTAGATTTTAGATTTTAGATTTTAGATTTTAATTGATGCGTAATTCTCATCTAAAATCTGCCCTAACTCCCAATTATCAATTCCCGATTACCAATTTTCACTTACCAATTTTCAACTTTCAATTCCAAATTTAGGGCTGTCAATATGCTGAAGTTGACTTACACTGAAACGGGCTTTAACCTCGAGCGTTTGGCTCAATCTCCCGAACAGTTAGTGGCGCTGCGAGTTGTGCTGGCTATGCGAGTTGGTCAAAGCATCAGCGTCGAACCGAGCACTGCGGCATTTTTGCTGCCCGCGAATTTGGCGGCGCTGTCTCTGTTGGAATCTGAGGCCCGGCGAGACGACAACGATGCGATCGAGCTTTGTGTTGCTGATGCTGACTTTGTAGAAGTGACTCTGCGCGGTACGTGGATTTCTGGCGCATCTGAGGGGGCTGACGGCGTGTTTGCGACGGTGTTGGGCGATCGGGCAGAGTTCTTGCTGCTCAATCTCTGGCTCGAAACTCAGGCTGCTGCGGAGGTTGTCGGGGAAATCGGCGATTGATATCGGATGTGGAACAAGCAAGAGGGAACAAGCAAGAAGGAAATATTTTCGGCGTTGCACAATGGTGCTATTAATTGAAGTCAAATCTGATGCAATGTCCTGAATGCTGTTCCCAACACATCCCTAAGAAAGGTAAGATCCGAGGTAAACACTCATCGCATTTGTGTAGATTGTGGTTGTCAGTTTATGAACGTTGAAACAGCCCTCCAAGCATATTCCGATGAGTTCAAAGCTCGGTAGTCTGAAAATGGCGTTGCTGATTCTGGCGTATGAATCAACTTTTCGCTTGATGTTACAAAACTCACCCTTCGAGGGCCCATAGCAATTGGGAAATCTTGAATCCATACCTGTATTCAGCAACGCCAAATTAGGGCTTTTGGGGTGCAACCAATAGGTAAAGTATAATGGAACTTTAAAGCTTACTATAGAAAAGATCACTAGCCAAGCAAACACAAAAAAATGTATGTCTCAAGGCAAAAAACTCTTCCGTGAAGAAGCGCTTGAGCGCCTTTCCTCACCCGAACAGCTCGACAAACTAATGCGGGTAGTCAGTCCCCAAACTTGGTTACCTTTGGTTTCGATGGGCTGTTTAATTGTTGGGGCTGGCGTTTGGAGTGTAATTGGGCGCATTCCTCTCACCGTTACCGGTGCTGGCGTATTGATTCGTCCCCGTCATGTGGTACAATTCCAAGCGCCAAAGGAAGGTCAAATATTAAACATAAATGTTAAGGCGGGAGATAGAGTTAAGCAAGGGCAGGTACTCGCTACGATCGATCAGTCGCAACTTCAAAAGGAACTAGAGTTACAGAAAGCCAAGTTAGCCCAACTGCAACAGCAGAATCAAAGTACCTTAACTCTGCAAAAGCAGCAGATAGCGCTACAATTGAGAACGCTTCAGCAACAGCAGAAAGACTTAGAAGAAAGTTTTCGTCGCGAGTCACTCGCACCAATGCTGCGAGAAGAAACGCTCAAAGCACTAGAGCAAAAACGCTTTCGTCTGGAAGAAAGTGTGCGCCGGGAGCAAGTTACGCCTGTGCTGCGCCAACAAACTCTCACCGCACTTGCACAAAAGCGTAAAAGTCTGGAAGAAAGTGTACGCCGAGAGCAAGTTACGCCAATGCTGCGCCAACAAACTCTCGCAGCACTGGCAGAAAAACGCAAAAGTCTTCTGGAGCGAAAGCAACAAATTAGCGCGTTGCTAAAAACTTTGCAACAGCGGGTAGAAGCTCGTCGTCGTTTGTTTGAAGAAAAAATCGTCAGTCAGGATGTGCTGTTGCAGTCGGAACAGGAATTGTTGAACGCGCAGACGCAAGTGTCGGATATCGACACGCAACTTAAGGAACTTGATGTTCAGAAAACCAATACCGAACGGGAATATCTCCAAAATCTCAATAAAGTTGATGACATCAAGAATGCTATTAAAGAAATTGATGTTCAAGTTATCAATACAGAACGGGAATACCAGCAAAACTTAAATAGAATTGACGAATTCAAAACCAACTTACAAGAAATCCAAATCCAAAAAACTAATGCCGAGCGCGAATACCTACAAGCTCAAAATAGAATTGACGAATTCCAAACCAAAATCAAGGAAATCGAAACCCAAAAAGGCCAACTGGTTCAACAAGACGTAGAAAAGTCTATTGACAAAACCAATCAAACCCAAGTAATAAAAGACAAGATTTCTCAATTAGAAGTGCAATTGGCTCAGTCAAGTCAAGTTATCAGCAAACATGATGGGTATGTTTTAGAAACCAGTGTTATTCCGGGTCAAATTGTAGGCGCTGGCACCCGTTTGGGAATAATTGAAGCTGAAGATTCTAATGTCAAACTGGAAAGTCTTGTTTATTTGGCGGATAAAGATGGTAAACAAATTAAACAAGGTATGAATGTACAAGTTACGCCCAGCGTTGTCAAGCGCGAGCGCTACGGTGGTATTGTTGGGGTAGTAACGAAGGTTTCTCCTTTTTCGGTGACAACTCAGGAAATTGCCGCCATTGTTGGCAATGAAGAGTTAGCGAAAAGTCTGGCTGGTGAGAATGGTGCCAGAGTGCAAATTTTTGTTCAATTGCAAGAAGATGCAACTACAAAGAGTGGTTATAATTGGTCTTCTTCCAAGGGGCCTGAGTTAAAACTTTCATCAGGTACTACTACATTAGTTCGGGTCAAAGTAGGAGAAGTGGCTCCGATTTCTTATATTATTCCTATGTTTCGCTCTTGGACTGGTGTTTATTGAAAATAAACAGCGTTGTTTTTTAACAGGAAAATGAGCAAAAAAAGACAGAATCATGCTGAAATATTTGCTACTTTAATTTTTAACCTGTCACGAATCAACTCATACAGCGTATTCCAGGTTGATTAAGTGTAGGGACAAAGGCTTTCGCCGTGTCCCTACGGGGATAGAACGATAGGCGGGGGTACTTCATAAACGTGGAATCTGCTGTATCGTTTCCGGTTGCATCGGAATCATAAAATCGAGTCAACAGTTAACACTCAACCATTCAGTTTTTCGAGCCATCCTTCTACAGTCAACCGATTTTAGATTTTAGATTTTGGATTTTAGATTTTTAACAGTCAACAGTCAACAGTCAACAGTCAACAGTCAACAGTCAACAGTCAACAGTCAACAGTCAACAATCACCTGACGGTGCAACCGGAATTGATATCACACCGTTGGTTCAATCCAATAATGTGTAGATATCTTCCGAGTTAGGATTGAGATAGGGACGCTCTATGTCAAGCCCCAACCGCTCAAAGTGTTGGATGATATATTTCATCCGAGCTTCTAAAGATTCATCACCGTTTTGATGAGCTTCTAGCAAAGCATTGGCAACAATTTCGCAGCGGTTTTCTCCAAACTGTTGTTGAAGTCCAAACTTCAGTTCAGAAGCCAGATGTTCGGCTAACCCAATACCAGGTGCAAGTACCTTAGTAAATATGGGAACCTGCTCCCGAAAGTGAGATTTATTTTCTGCGTAAATCGCCTGTAAGACTGGTAAAAGAATTTCTTTGTATCGGTAAGACTCGTCTGGATTATAAGGAAATTTCAGAAATCCTGAGTTATACAAGCTGTAGTTCAAAGGATTGTGTAACACCTCGAAAGCGAAGGGGACTTTAATTGCATTCAATTGTGTCGTTACACATTTCATGGCAGAAACGGCAGCTTCGGGACTGAAGTTGAAGTAAACAATTATTCCGTCACTGTGAAATTTTAGAGGCGGTAAACCACCTATGCCATCGCCATTTGCTCTATACCTATTTCCATTAATAAAGCTAGAAGGTAACGATACTGCTACTGGATCGTTTACAGTAGCAGATCGCAAAGATAAGGGAAGATGACGATCTCGCTGGATGTGTAGAATCCCACCATCGAATTCTGCGGCAAGGCTACCATCAGCTTCCTGTCTAATGATGCGGTATCCTGGGTGAAACCAACCTCTCCCACTATTGTTTCTATCCAGTTGTTCGTAAAATTCCCAGTCTATTCCTCTGGAATCTATTTCTTGGAGAATTTGCTCGTTCGTCTTAATTCCTGGGCTGACTTCTCTGATACGCGAACCTTCAAAGTAAATGCTATGTATAAATTCTAATAACTGGGAATTTAAATACTTATCCTGACTTTCTTGAGGCATTTTTTGCAATTGAATCACAGTAGCAGCAGGAGTTTCTATAGGAGGATAGTGAGAATGACTGATGCGGAATTCGGAGGATTCTATTTGAATATTGTCAGCAATATCATGGAAAGTCTCTTGTAAAGTAGGTGGGAATTGCATGATAGATACTCCTAAATCCTGTTGTTGACAGGGTATTTAATCAAAAATTATAAAAGGTTAAATTGACAGAAATTTTTCTGGCTTGCAGAGTAATTGTGCAGCAATGAAAAAATAGAGGTTCTGGTGACTTAAAGCCATCTCTGGCTGAAGTTGAAACTCTGTTAGGAGTTGATAAATTAAACCAAGTCC
>JAICRN010000484.1 GCA_025937335.1 Microcoleus sp. TY_ISSM_2_bin.22 | reverse complement strand
TTACAATTAGCCGCTTGCGAGAATTGGTCGGTACGGGGCAGCAAGGGACGACTTTACTGGGCTTGAAACAAGGTGCTGAGGCGATCGGCTTTAATGCTCGATCTGTGCGAGCAGCCGCTGCAATTTTAGACAAGCTCGATGATGCCCCTCTACCGATGATTATTCACTGGAACGGCTATCACTGGGTTGTTTTGTACGGCAAACAGGGCAACAAATATGCGATCGGCGATCCGGCTGTCGGTATGCGCTACGTTTCTAAAGCAGAATTAGCAGCAGCTTGGACAGATTGGCTGTGCTTGCTAGTAGAACCCGATCCGCAACGGTTTTTTGCAGCAGCAGACGGTCAACCCCCCGCCAATTCCTTCCAAAAATGGATGCGCCGGATTGGGATTTACCGCCAGATTTTAATGGAAGCATTTTTGCTGAATGCAGTGTTGGGTTTGCTGTCGATTTCTTCGCCTTTTCTAGTTCAACTGCTAACCGACGACATCCTGGTGCGGGGCGACAGACAACTCCTGGCGAGCGTGGCGATCGCAGTTATAGTTATGAACCTGTTTAGCAGCAGTTTAGGATTGGTACAGTCCAACTTGATCGCTCAGTTTTCCCAGCGTTTAGAATTGGGATTAGTGATGGAATTTGCGCGCAAATTCCTGCGATTGCCTTTGAGTTTTTACGAAACCAGACGCAGCGGCGAAATCGTCAGTAGATTACAAGATATCCAAGAAATCAATAAATTAGTTTCTCAAGTCGCTATCAGCTTGCCAAGTCAATTTTTTATAGCTGTAGTTTCTTTTATTTTTATGTTATTTTACAGCAAGGAACTGACGCTGGCAGCTACAGTAATTGCTGTGTTAATGACTGCCTCTACAGTGGTATTTCTGCCCGCTTTGCAGCACAAAACGCGCAGTTTATTTGTGCTGGAAGCAGAAACTCAGGGCGTTTTAGTAGAAACTTTTAAAGGCGCGCTGACTGTCAAAACTACTAGCAGTGCCCAAGAACTTTGGGAAGAATTTCAAAGCCGCTTCGGCCGCTTAGCAAATCTCACTTTCCGCACTACGCAAATCGGCATTCTCAACAATATATTTTCCGGTTTTATTGGCTCGGCAGGCAGCATTACTCTGCTGTGGTTGGGCAGCGGTTTGGTGATTGACAAGGTATTGAGTATCGGTCAGTTGCTAGCGTTTATTAGCATGAATCAAAACGTTACTACTTGGGTGACTTCCTTAGTCGGATTTTCGGATGAAATGACTCGCGTCCAGACAGCAACTCAACGGCTTTCGGAAGTTATCGACGCTGAACCGGAAACAAAAAACGATAGTAATAAACCTTTTGTAACCGTTCAGGATCGCGACGGTATTGTTTGCAAGGGTGTTAGTTTTCACTACCCCGGCAGACTCGACTTGCTGGAAAATTTTTCCGTCACGTTTCCCGGCGGTCAAGCAATTGCTTTGATCGGCTATTCCGGCTGCGGAAAAAGTACCCTAGCTAAAGTAATTGCTGGTCTGTATCCGCTGCAATCTGGTAATATTAGAATTGGCGGTTACAACTTGCAGGATTTGTCTCTCAACAGTCTGAGACAGCAGGTAGTATTGGTTCCTCAAGAAGCGCATTTTTGGAGCCGTTCGATTCTCGAAAATTTTCGTTTGGGCAGTCCAGATATCAGTTTTGAACAGATTGTGAAAGCCTGTAAAATTGCGGGTGCGGATGAATTTATCAGCCAATTGCCTGATAAATATCAAACAGTTTTAGGGGAGTTTGGAGCTAATATTTCTGGCGGACAAAGACAAAGATTGGCGATCGCCCGCGCCATTCTCAACAACCCGCCCGTATTGATTTTAGACGAATCTACCGCAGGGCTTGACCCCGCAAGCGAAGCGGAAGTCTTAGAAAATTTGTTGATGTACCGGCAGGGGAAAACGACGATTTTTATCAGTCACAGGCCGCGAGTGATCGATCGCGCCGACTGGATTATCATGTTAGAACGCGGCAGGTTGAAAGTGCAAGGATCGGCTGCAAAATTGCGATCGATTCCAGGAGACCATTTAGAGTTTTTACATCCTTAAACAGATTAGTAAATTTGTACGGTGCGTTATTCTAGAACCTACCTGACAAATTTACTAAAAATTGTTTTGATAGCATTTAAGGGCATTTTAACATTAATCTAGCGGTTTAATGTAGCGATCGCATTTTATCGTTCCTCCTCAATCTCCAATTCTACTGCTTCTAACTCAGCTTCTAACTGCTCAACTGTCGGCAAACTTCCCTGTAACTGTTCTGGCAAAGCCTCCCGCAATTGATAAGTCGAAACGCCGATCGGTTTATTCATATCCCGCAAAGCATATTCGACAATCTTCTGCTTTTTATTTTTACATAAAATTATTCCAATAGTCGGCAGATCGTCCCGGTGTTTCAGCAAATCATCCACCGCCGAAACGTAAAAACTCATCTTCCCAGAAAACTCCGGCTTAAACGCTTCTACCTTCAAATCAATTACCACAAAACACCGCAAACGTAAATGATAAAACAATAAATTAATATAAAAATCTTCCCCTTCAACCTCCAGATGATACTGACTGAAAGCATCCAGGATACAAGCCCCCGGATTCATTCCTTCGCCGACTCAGGACGGAGAAATAAAAAACCTGTATCCGATAAAGGAGCCCCCGAATTTATCCGTGGGGTCAATGCTTCAATTCTTTAATCTAAAATCTAAAATCTAAAATCTAAAATCGATTGACGGCCCACAAAAGCAAACCCCACCCCCAACTCCAGCAAAAAATCGCGGATGCGATCGATTAAAGCTTTCTCTAATTCTCTCTCTTTTGCTTCTTTGCCTAAACTGATAAAATCAAAATTATAAGGGTCTTTCAACAACTGTTGAGCTAATTCAGATTGCGGGTTGGGGAGAGTGCGAGAGAATTTCGTATCAGCTTTCCCTTGTCGCCGATACAGCCCGCTTTCTATCTGATGAACTAACACATTTCGACTCCATCCTTGCTCGATAGTTTGTCGTGCATACCACAGGCGTTCCTCTGACGATTTCAGCTTTTCCATTAAGGCGATATTGTGATACCAAGGAATTTGTGCAAGCACCTCTTGCACAAATTGTTCATCCGGATAAGTTTCCGCAAAACTCCTCATATACTTGAGATTGCGAGGTGAAAAACCCTTCATCTCAAGAAAAGCTTTTTGCAAGTCAGCAGCTAAATTATCTATAACTTTTGCTCCCCATCCTCGCTGCTGTTGTCGGTTTAAAACATCCAGTCCAATTTGCCAGTAAAGCAACACTAATTCGCGGTTAACAAAAATTACAGCCCGCTCTTGAGCTTGCAAAATACGTCCCTTAAGTTCCCGCAGAAAATCATGATAATCTTCTGGAATTGATAAGTTATTCGCCATAAACTAACTCCCGCAGATTTTCCAGAACGATCGCCTCTATTTCATCTCACATTTTGCACCATTCTCAAGAACAGGCAAGATGCCTGTTCCACAAAGAGTGATTTTTCTTGTGGGGTGGGAATCCTGCCCGCCCGGTTTTTGTTTGCTATTTTCTACTCGATCAATGTACTCGGCAAACTAGGGCGATCGCCTCTTGATTTTCTAGTACCAAACCGTACTCCAAACCTTCAACAACTGCCTGACAAGAAGCATCCAAAATATTACCAGAAACCCCAACCGTCGTCCAGCGGTCTTGACCGTTACTAAACTCAGCCAATACGCGAGTTTTAGCAGAAGTTCCCGCACCGCCGTCGAGAATCCGCACCTTGTAATCTGTCAGGTAAAAATGCGCGATCGCCGGATAAAAGTTCACCAAAGCTTTCCGCAAAGCCGAATCCAAAGCCGAAACCGGGCCGTTTCCTTCCGCAGCTTCCAAAATATTTGTACCGTTTACTGACAATTTCACCGTTGCCAAAGCCATACAATCTTCACCAACCTTATCGCAGTGGACTTGAAATCCCTTAATTTCAAACCACGGCGGCCGTTGTTCCAAGGCTTCCCGCATTAACAATTCAAAAGACGCCTCAGCACCCTCAAATTGATATCCCTGGCTTTCCAAATCTTTCAATTTTTCCAGAATTTGGCGGCAAGCAGGATTTTTGCGATCGAGCTCAATGCCAAAAGTCCGAGCCTTCGCCAAAACATTGCTCAAACCAGCTTGATCGGAAATCACAATGCGGCGACAGTTGCCGATTTTTTCTGGTTCCAAGTGTTCGTAAGTCAGCGGATTTTTCTCAACCGCCGATACATGAATTCCGCCCTTGTGAGCAAAAGCCGAAAGACCGACAAAAGGAGCGCGGTCATCGGGAGCAAGATTGACAATTTCGCTGACCGATCGACTTACTTGAGTTAATCTAACTAATTGCTCGTCTTGAATGCAATCATAACCCAACTTGAGCTGAACATTTGGAATCAAAGAACATAAATCGGCATTGCCGCAGCGTTCGCCGTAACCGTTAATAGTTCCCTGTACCATCGTCACTCCTTCCCGCACTGCAGCCAAAGCATTAGCAACCGCAACTCCGGAGTCGTTGTGAGTGTGAACTCCTAACTGTAAAGATTTTTCGCGATTGCTTCCTAAAGCTTCTAGAACCTCGCGAACAACCTGACTGACTTCGTGAGGCAAAGTACCGCCGTTAGTATCGCAAAGCACCAGCCATTCTGCACCGGCATCCGCCGCCGCTTCTAAAGTTTTAATAGCATAATCTCGATTCTGCTTGTAGCCGTCAAACCAGTGTTCGGCATCGTAAATAACGCGCCTTCCCTGACTCCGCAAATA
>JAICRN010000118.1 GCA_025937335.1 Microcoleus sp. TY_ISSM_2_bin.22 | reverse complement strand
CACCGTCTCCTCTAAATCCTCCATGTCTTCGCCGGGAATTCCCGCCATCCCGTAAAGTTTAATTCCCTTTAAGCCGCCAGCCTTAGCATTGATAGCAGCTTGGATAATTTCGTCATTTGTGAGTTTTTTGTTAACGATTTTGCGGAGGCGATCGCTCCCGCTTTCCACCGCAATCGTCACAGATTTGCTGTCTCTGTTGGTCAATATTTCTGCTAGCTTAACTGTCACCGTATTCGTCCTTACCGAAGAAAGACTCAGCCGCACCCCGTCGTATTTCGGATGATTCAAATGATCCAGCAACGCTTCAAATTCCGGGTGCTGAGTGACCGAAGCACCCAACAAACCCAAACGATTAGTCACAGCTAAACCGCGATCGATCGCCGGAATTAGCGAAGCCTCCAAACTCGCAGTTCTAAACGGCAAAGTCAGATAACTTGCCAAACAAAAACGGCACATTTCTGGACAACTCCGAACCACTTCCACCATGTAAATATTTTCCCAAGCCGCTTTTTCTGTCACCACAGTGGAAGCCGATAAAGTATTGCCGCGATAAGTCTGTTTTTCAACCAGACTGGGAATTCCCGAATCGACAGGCTGAATCGATTTAATCCCCTCAGTCGCATCCAGATAAGTTACTTCGTACAAACTGGGGACGTAAACTCCCGGAACTTGGGCTAAATGTCGCAATTTAGTTTGTCTGTCGGCGGTACGGACTTCTTTACAAGCATCAATAAAATTGTCAATGAGATGTTCGCCATCTCCCAGCAAAATCACATCAAAAAAATCGGCAAAAGGTTCTGGATTAGCCGTAAAAACCGGGCCGCCACCGAATACGATCGGATGATTATCAGTTCGTTGTGACGCCCAAATTGGAATTTCTAGAGATTCCAATAAATTTAGAATATTTACATAGTCTAGTTCCCAAGAAAGCGAAAATCCCAGTAATTCTGGATGTCGGGGAAGTTGTTCGCGGATATCAGTAAATAAACGGCCCACTTCAATATCCGATCGCACAGCCAAAGTTGCCCACACTATCTGATAGCCGAGACTGGTAATACCCACCGTGTACTCGTTGGGAAAAGCAAAAATAGTCGGGATAGCATCAGCATCGGGGGTGGCTGGGGCAAATAGTAAGCGTTCTTGGGCAAATGGATTAGGAGTCATCCGATTTTAGATTTTAGATTTTAGATTTTAGATTAGGGAATTTATCCTACGGATAAATCCGGGAGTTTGTGACCAAATTGCTTTTGATCGCGGGCAAGTTTAGCCTTCGCAATAAAAAATCTAATTATAGCTCATAAATGACTCTAACCTGAAGTTGACACCTACACCTTCTGGTAACAGACAACTGAAAAATGACCCAAAGCAAACGGTACAGCCCGTGGGTGGGTTAATCGAAAATCGAAAATCGAAAATCGAAAATCGATTGACCGAAAGCAATTGCTTGCGAGGCCGCCGGATTCATCAGTGGATAAGCAAAAAAAGCTCCGCATCCGATAAACCTGAGAACGGTACAGCCCGTGGGTGGTTAATCTAAAATTTCAAATCTAAAATTTCAAATCTAAAATCTAAAATCTAAAATCTAAAATCGATTGACTTGTTGAAAGTTACTCTGAAATAGAATTGCGATCGTCCTGATTTTTTGGAGTCGGCGGTGCACTGTGAAAAGTTGCAATCAGCAAACAGACAATCCCAGCATTAATAAACACATCTGCCAGATTAAACACCGGGAACCGAATCAACCGAAAATCGATAAAATCTACAACATGGCCAGAAACAAATCGATCGATCCCGTTTCCCAGTGCTCCCCCCAAAATCAAACCGTAGCCAGCTTGTTCCCAGCGGTTAATTCGCGGCCCGAACCAAGCCAGCACTATCAATCCCAAACTAACGCCCAAAGACAGCCACCGCAACCAAATCGCCCCGCCATTGCTGAACAAACTAAAAGCCGCACCGGTATTAACAACATAAGTGAAGTGAAACACTCCGGGTAACAGCGGCTGCGTCTGCGGAGGAACCGTCAAGTCAAAATTTTGCACCACCCAAAACTTAGCCAGGTGGTCTAAAACTAAACTGATAACAGCAGCCACCCAGAATAAGGGATTTCTTTTAAAACGCATGAATTAGGCAATAGAACATGGGGCATCGGGCATGGGATAATTTACTCAAATTTCGCTGGTTATTGCCAGCAGAATGCCGTGCAGCAAAGCAATCCCAGCCGCAGCGAGATAACTCTCCCGTTGCGCAATGACAGTATAACCTTATTTGACACAACTACCAATCCTAGATTATCAATCCCCGATTACCAATCCTAGATTATCAATCCCCGATTACCAATTCCCCAATTAATAAAACATCAAGCGGCGTAAAGTAAATGACAGCACTGCGATCGCACAAACTACCGCCAATTGTCCCGGCAGGGGATAAACAGAATATTTAAGAATCTCATCGAATAAAGGTGTTTTTTTGGCCGGAGGCAGCAAGTAAGTAAAAATTAGATAAATTAAGCCGATCGCGTGTACTGTGAACAAACCGCACAAACAGCTAAAAGCCATAGATTCCAGCCGCGAAGCCACCTTAAAAGCCACCCAGCCGCACACCCAAGCACCCGGGACAAAACCCAGCAAATACCCAAAACTCGCTTCTTTCAGATAGCCGATGCCGCCGCCTTGAGAAAAAACTGGCCACAAAGTTAATCCTAATGCCAAATAGGCAATTTGCGAGAGAGCAGCAGCATTTTTTCCCCCCATGCAGCCTACTAGCAAGACGGCTCCAATTTGATAGGTAACACCTAAAGAGTACGCCTGAAGTCCTCGATCGTCCCACAACCCAATCGGAATTGTGACAGATGCAGGCAAAAAAGTGCCTCCTATCGTCAGGAGCAAACCAATAAAAGCCCAGATTAATTCAATAGGAGCAGGCATTATCATCAAACGGCATTCGTCAAAAGGTTGAAGGCAGAAGGGATTTGTCAGATGCAAGCTTGAATGCCTGCACCTTTATAAATTCTTAATACTAGCACTACTGTCAAAACAACCACCATTGTAGGGTTTTCTGGTTTTTAAACCAGCATATTGTGATAATTTAATGGGGAATTTTTCGCGATCGGGCGATCGACTGCTTGTTTCCGTAGCTATTTCTCTGCTCTATATCTTATAAAGTCACAATTGTCAAGCTCATAATTAACATTAATAATATTAATTAATATTAAATTGCGATAAAGTGTAAAGATTCTTAACCTAACCTTTACTTTTGCGCGCTATGCTGATGCGGGAGACCCATATAACGATCGAAACTTTTGTATACCTATGCTTTTTCGTCTCAACTTGATTAATCCAAACCGTCTGACTACAGCAATTTCTGCTATGGCGATCGCCCTGAGTTTAGCAGCTTGCGGGGGCGAAAGCACAACCACAAGCAGCCCCAGCCCCGGCGAAACCGCAGCATCCCCCGGCGCTTCCCCCGTTGCAGCCACCGGCACAGCGGAGAACACCAAACTCGCCCTAGCCTCAGACGTAGCCATCACCGCAGCCGGCGCCTCATTCCCCGCCCCTCTGTACCAGCGTTGGTTTCAAGACTTCAACAAAATCAACCCCAAAGTACAAATTAACTATCAATCAGTAGGCAGCGGCGCCGGAGTCGAACAATTTACCAAAGGCACAGTAGACTTTGGGGCCAGCGACACCGGCATGAAAGACGACGAAATCGCCAAAGTTCCAGCAGACAAAGGCGTGATCTTGCTGCCCATGACAGCCGGCAGCATCGTCATCGGCTACAACCTGCCAGACTTAACCGAACCACTGAAACTGCCACGGGATGTTTACGCAGATATCTTCGCCGGTAAAATTACCAACTGGAACGACCCCAAAATTGCAGCCGCCAACCCGACGGCTAAATTGCCAGACCAAGCCATCACCATCGTCCACCGTTCCGACGGTAGCGGTACCACCGCCGTCTTCACCAAACACCTGAGTGCCATCAGCCCCGACTGGAAAAGTGCAGTAGGCGATGGCAAAACAGTACAGTGGCCCGTAGGCGTAGGCGCAAAAGGCAACGAAGGCGTCACAGCCCAAATTCTGCAAACCGCAGGCAGCCTCGGCTACATAGAATACGGCTATGCCAAAAACAACAATGTCAAATTTGCATCTTTGGAAAACAAAGCAGGCAGCTTTGTCGCACCTACCGACGAATCAGCTTCTCAAGCTTTAGCAACAGTGCCCATGCCGGAAAACCTGCGAGCATTTATCGAAGACCCCGAAGGCGCTCAATCCTATCCAATTGTCACCTACACTTGGATGCTCGTCCCCAAAACAGTTACTGACCCCAACAAAGCCAAAACCATCGAGGCAATGGTTGAATACGGCTTAACTGAAGGTCAAAAAGTTAGTTCCGAATTGGGCTACGTTCCTCTGCCCCAAAACGTTAAAGAAAAAGTAGCCGCGGCCGCTGACGGCATCAGCCCAGACTACAAGATTGAGGTTGCCAAATAGTAACTGTTGACTGTTGACTGTTGTCCGTTGTCAGAGGGAAAAAAGCCCTTCGGCATTGCGCGTGCGGGTAAACATCAGGAAGAACGAAGAAAGATATTTCTGTGGGGCGGGTTTTACCAGAAATATTTGTTAACAAGTCAGGGGATTAATAAATCCGCCCCTCTTCTATGTAACAATCGGTGCATCTGTGTAGGGGCGGGTTTCACAAACCATAATTGCCTAAAATCAATAATCTGATAAACCCGCCCCCGCTTGGGCGGTAAATCGTCATCTACCTCTTTCAAAATACCAGGGGTGGGTGTCACCAGAAATACTTGTTGAAAAGTTAGGTGATGAATCAACCGGCCCCTATGTGATTTTATTTATCGTCTTTCTTTCTGCTTCCTTCTAGCATTTTCCGAAACAGGCTATTTTCGGCTACTATATATTTGGTTTTTTTTTCTATGATTTCAGATAGTAACAGCGCTCAATCACAGAGCCGGTCGCGCTCTGGGGCAGAAAAATCCTTAGACCAAGGCTTTATCTGGCTGACTCGGATTTTGGGCATAGGAGTTGGTGTAATTTTGCTGGTAATCGCCCTCACCGTTGCTTATCGGGCTTTACCGGCGATTCAACAGTACGGTTTGGGCTTTCTGTTTGGCAGTAGCTGGAATCCGGTTAAAGAAGAGTACGGCGCGCTGCCGATGATTTACGGGACGATCGTCAGTTCGGCGATCGCGCTCCTAATTGCAGTACCATTAGGAGTAGGGACTGCCATCTTCTTGAGCGAAGATTTTTTGCCACTGCCAGTGCGCACAGCTTTAGTTTTTTTAGTAGAACTTTTAGCCGCCATTCCCAGCGTAGTCTACGGTTTGTGGGGAATTGCTGTATTGATTCCCATGATTACCACTCTCGGCAAGTTTCTCAACGGCACTTTCGGATGGCTGCCGATTTTTAGCACCCCGCCAGTGGGGCCGGGAATGTTACCAGCCGGAGTAATTTTGGGAATCATGACTTTGCCCATTATTACTGCTATCTCCCGCGACTCTTTGGCAAGTCTCCCGCCCGACTTGCGGCAAGCATCTCTAGGTTTAGGAGCTACTCGCTGGACAACAATTTTTAGAGTGCTCGTACCGGCGGCTTTTTCCGGCATTGTCGGCGGAATCATGCTCGGGCTCGGTCGCGCCATGGGAGAAACAATGGCTGCAACTCTGTTAATTGGCAATTCCAATCAGTTAAGTCTTTCTGTGCTAGCTCCTGCAAATACTATTGCTTCTTTGATGGCAAATCAGTTTGCGGAAGCCTCGGGGTTGCAAGTAGCAGCTCTGATGTACACTGGGCTAATTCTGTTTATTATGACACTGATTGTTAATATTTTGGCAGAGTGGATTGTTTCTCAAGTAAGAGCCAAGTACAACTAGAAGTTTGCCGCCATTTCCTACATAGTTTTAGTTTATGTCAAATAGCGTCTCCGACGAGAATCCTTTGGTATCGAAAACAGGCAGTTTGAAAAAGGTTAAAAACAGCCCGCAAGCGCTGTTTGATCTGGCAATGACTGTACTGGCTGGAGCTAGTCTGGCAACCACTCTGCTGCCTTTGTTTGCAGTGCTTTCCTACGTCACCGTACAAGGTTTCAATCGCCTGAATTTAGACTTGTTTACCAAGCTGCCGCCGCCGCCAGGACTGTCGGGAGGCGGGATTGCTAATGCAATTCTCGGTACATTGATGACGGTGGGAATAGCTTCTTTAATTGCTGTTCCTTTTGGTGTATTGGCAGCAGTTTATTTGTCGGAGTTCAGCAGCGGCGAAGTAGCTCGCTGGGTGCGCTTTGCTACTAATGTCCTCAGCGGCGTTCCTTCGATTATTGCCGGGGTATTTGCCTACGGTTTGTTCGTGGTAAATATGGGAGGTTTTTCGGCAATTGCAGGGGGTGCGGCGCTGGCTGTGCTGATGTTGCCCACGATTGTGCGGACTACTGACGAAGCTCTACAAATCGTCCCGCAAGATATTAGATGGGCGTCGGTTGGTGTGGGTGCTTCAAATTATCAAACGGTGTTGCAGGTGGTTTTGCCTGCGGCAATTCCGGCTATTTTAACGGGTGTGACGCTGGCAATTGCTCGCGCTGCTGGAGAAACTGCTCCTTTGATTTTCACGGCGCTGAATTCGCCTTTTTGGCCGGCAGGATTTGATAAGCCAACTCCGAGTCTTTCGGTTTTGGTGTACAACTTTGCAACGGTTCCTTTTAAGGCACAGAAAGAATTGGCTTGGGCTGCATCTTTGATTTTGGTGTTTATGGTTTTGCTGACGAGTATTCTTTCTCGGTGGGCTACTCGCCAAAAAGTGTATTAAAGGGTGAGTTTTAAAAAGACATTCATACACTGATGGTGAAGGTCGAATGTAACCCAGGTTTTGAGTAAAATTTCAGAGGATTGTTACCTGTATGATGATGGATTTAGACAAGCAAACGGAAACTGTTTTGCGGACAGAAAATATCAATATTTTCTACGGCGCTTTTCACGCGGTTAAAAATGTTTCAATGGAGATTCCTAAAAATCGCATTACTGCCTTGATTGGGCCGTCGGGCTGCGGTAAAAGTACAATTCTCCGATGTTTTAACCGCCTCAACGATTTAGTTAGCGGTTTTCGTTTAGAGGGTAGAATTGATTACCACGGTCAAAATCTTTACGATCCTGATATTGATGCTGTGGAGGTGCGCCGCAAGATTGGGATGGTGTTTCAAAAGCCGAATCCTTTCCCGAAGTCGATTTATGACAATATTGCTTACGGTGCGAGGGTGAACAATTACAAGGGGGATATGGATGAGCTGGTGGAAAAATCGCTCAGCCAAGCTTATTTGTGGGATGAGGTGAAGGATAAGTTGAAGCAAAGCGGTTTTTCTCTTTCGGGCGGCCAGCAGCAGCGTTTGTGTATTGCTAGGGCGATCGCGATTAATCCTGATGTAGTGTTAATGGATGAACCTTGCGCTTCTCTTGACCCGATTTCTACGATTAAGATTGAGGAGTTGATGCGGGAACTCAAGGAGAAGTATACGATTGTGATCGTTACTCACAATATGCAGCAGGCTTCTCGGGTTTCTGACCTGACTGCTTTTTTCAATGCTAAACTTTCTGACGATGGGAAGCGGTTTGGCTATCTTGTGGAGTGTGACAAGACTGAGGTAATTTTCCAAAGTCCGAAGGAAGAGTCTACTTTAGATTATGTCAGCGGCCGTTTTGGTTGATGCCCCGACAGCTTGAAACAATCGCGCTACACAAACTGTCGTCCCTCTCTAATAGACTAAAAACATTTAATTTGCTGAGTATGGTAGCGACAAAAAAAACTGCGTAAAACTTTTCTGAATCCAGAATCCCGCTTTCTAGGAGAAAGCGGGATTCTGGATTTTATGATTAAAAGCTCGATCGTACTTTTTGCAGATACAAGGCACTGATTTTTGTCAAGAAATGTTGAAGAGTTCACATATTCTTCATCCAATGTTTTAACAGGTTTTCTTTGACCATATTTTGCCGCATAACTTCTAGCAAGTATTCCTGAGCTTGGTCTTGGCTTAAGCTTTTGACTTGTTCGCGTAGCACTTGCAGTTTAAACTGCTGTTCCATGCTGAGACTCGTTGTAGGCATATCCATAATCGCTCCTCCAGTTTGCTGAGATCGATCGAAATGACGTTTCGCAGGATTTGTTGTGTCTCCTACATTGTAAACTATCATAACTTTCGCTTGACAATATGTCCAAAGTACACATTTTGAGACTAATTTGTGTAGCAAAAGTACATCTAAGTGGGGGGAGCTCTATCATAAAAAGGCGTAAAGACCGGAAAGCCTAAGCCAAAGGAGATAGTTTGTATGGATGCAATGGAGTTTTTTCAGAGCAGTGCTGGGGAGTGGCGATCGCAGCGCAGCACTCACCACCTGGCTTTTCGTCAAGCGGAGATAGGGGATTCAAATATTCAGGTAACGGCGCTGGGTGCGGATGACGCGCGAATCGCCGAGATTTGCCAGATGCACGAAGTCGATCCGAGCCGGGCTGCTGGGGGGGCTTTTGTGACTTGGCACGGCTCGATGGCGTGGGATAAGGATGACGAGAATCACAAGGGCTCTACGGTGTTCGCGATCGTCCCCGATCCTGAAAATCCGCGGCAGGGTTTGATGTTGCGCGAACGCGGCTATGCGGAAATTGTGCCGGTAGCTGGCCGTTTTGAGATGGATGATGAGGATGGGCTGCTGCTGATTACCGAATACGAGACGATGAGTTCGATCGAGCGTTTTTGGTTTGCTAATCCGAACGTGCGGATGCGCACAAGTACGGTAAAGCGCTTTGGGGGTTTCAGCACTTCGACTTTTTGCACCGAAATTCGCGTCAAACCAGACTCAGATGCAGCGAAGCAAGCAGCAGAGGATAAGGCAGTCACCAGCGAGTTTTACTCAGCTTTGGGTTGGTAATTTGGCAGTTGGCAGTCGGCGCTTGGCAGATATTGCCCTGTTCCCTCTTCTTGCTTGTTATGGGACTTACGCGCGATTGTTGAGAAACCGGGTTTTTTTACGAAAAGACGGGTTGTAGACCGCACGCGGGCGTAAAAACCAGGTTTCGCACGGGCCCCGACGCGCAAGTCCTATTGTTACCTGCTTGCGAAGCCGCTATAGCCCTCTACCTGCTTCGCTCTACCCGCTCAGCTTCGCCGCTGTAGCCTTCTTCCTTCCCCAAAATCAACAAATGTTACAGATTGTTGCAAAAATTCAGGAAAATCAGATTTAGATTGCGGGAATCCCCTAATCTGTATGTTGGTTAGTTGTATCATCACGCTGACCGATCGCAGTGTCAACTATTTCTGAAATTTGAGATAACGGAGATTTTAACGTGGCGCTACCTTTGATAAACTACGCCCCCAAGAGCCAAAACCAGCGCGTAGCTGGTTATGAAGTGGGGAGCGACGAGCAAGCTAGAATTTTCACAACTGAAAATGTGCTCTCGTCCGGGGACATGGAAAATTTGATTTGGGCTGGATATCGCCAGATTTACAGCGAACACCAAATCCTCAAGAGTAACCGCCAAAAGTTTTTGGAGTCGCAACTAAAGTTCGGCCAAATTACGGTGCGGGATTTTATTCGCGGTTTGGCGACTTCGGCTCCTTTCTTGGAGCGGAATTACCAAACTAACAGCAACTACCGATTTGTGGAAATGTGCGTGCAGCGCATTTTGGGTCGGGATGTTTATAGCGAGCGCGAAAAGATTGCTTGGTCGATCGTAGTAGCCACTAAGGGGCCTCAAGGCTTTATTGACGAGTTGGTCAATAGCGATGAGTACCTGGAAAAGTTCGGCTACGATACAGTGCCTTACCAGCAGCGGCGGGTGTTGCCTCAGCGAGTTGGAGGCGAAACGCCTTTCAACTTGAAGACACCTCGCTACGGTGAGTACCACCGCTCGCAGCTAGGCTTCCCGCAAATGATTTGGCAGACAACCGTGCGCCGTTTTGTTCCTCAAGAGCAGCAAGCGAAGGCTGGCGATCCGGCAAATTATCTGGGTATGGCGCGCAATATATCTACGCCTGCTACTCCGCCGCAGCGCGTGCCTTTGGCAAATATCAACATTGAGACGATGGTTCCTTACCGCCGCCGATAATTGATGCTGTCCTGACACGATTATTTGTGTCGGGCGATCGACTGAATCGATCGGCTTTTAGGCTGAGAGAGTTTTGAGTCTTGAGTTTTGAGGTTTGAGTTTTTTGCTAAACTTGGAATCCAAAACTTAGGACTCATACTTTTTGGAAAAGAAGTTCGGCAACGAGCAATGTACCGGATTTAACGGGTAAATACTAGACTTGAATGGAAGCCCTTCGCTCTCCTATCTTTAAATGTATCTGCGTTCATCTGCGTTGCTCTGCTTGCATTTGCGGTTTCCCTCTTGCATCAAAGATTTAGGCAAGAAGTTGAATGAAGAAAAAAGGAAGGGCAAAAAATGTTTATAGAAAAAATTTTAGCGATTAAAAAGGTACAGGATCGGGTTCTGACGGTAACAGACTTACACCCGTATAAGCTGATTTGAGTGTATCAAAAATGTATTCATAAGCTTCTTCAAAGTGTCTGGGTTCATCGACGAGAATCTTGAAGTCGTGACCCCAAGGATAAACAGTCACAATGAAATTGTCAATAACTTTGTTAACGCTCAAATATATTGTGACTGTTTCGCGATCGCCCT